>NZ_JBSGBG010000010.1:0-221239 GCF_053601135.1 Actinosynnema sp. NPDC004786
GGGCGGTGGGACGTCACGTCCCACCGCCCGGTCCGCCGCGACCGGCGGCACGTACGGTGAAGGGCGTTGCGCCGTTGGAATCACCGAGGAGTAGGCGACATGGCTGAACGGTCCCGTGGGCGGAGCGGACGAGTGGTGCGCACCGAGCGGATCGCGCCGGGGATGATCCGCGTCGTCCTCGGCGGCGAAGGGCTCGCCGACTTCGCCGTCGGCCCCTACACCGACAGCTACGTCAAGCTCGCGTTCCCGCTGGAGGACGTGCTCTACCCGGAGCCGTTCGACCTCGGCGTGATCCGGGCGACCCTGCCGCGGGACCGGTGGCCCCGGATCCGCACGTACACCGTCCGCCGCTGGGACGCCGAGGCCGGCGAGCTGTGGCTGGACTTCGTGGTGCACGGCGACGCCGGGGTGGCCGGGCCGTGGGCGGCCAAGGCCCAGCCGGGCGACGTGCTGCACTTCGCCGGCCCCGGCGGCGGGTACGCGCCCGACCCCGACGTCGCCTGGCACCTGATGGCCGGTGACGAGAGCGCGTGGCCCGCCATCGCGGCGGCGCTGGAGGCGTTGCCCGCGGGCGCGCGGGCACTGGTGTTCGCCGAGGTCGACGGGCCGGAGGACGAGCAGGAGGTGCGGACCGCCGGCCGGGTGGACCTGCGGTGGCTGCACCGCCGCGGCGGGCCGCGCGGCCGGCTGGTCGTGGACGCGGTCCGGGCGGCGGAGTTCCCCGGGGGCGTGGTCCAGGTGTTCGTCCACGGCGAGGCGACGATGGTCAAGGACCTGCGCGGGCACCTGCGACTCGACCGGGGCGTGCCGCGCGAGCAGATGTCGATCTCCGGCTACTGGCGGCTCGGCTCCGACGAGGACGGCTGGCAGTCGACCAAGCGCGAGTGGAACCGCCGGGTCGAGCAGGAGCAGGGCTGACCCGGGCGGCCCCGCCTCAGGCGGCGGACCGCTCGTCGGCCGCGCGGCGGCGCAGGGCCGGCCGCAGGACCGCCGGCGGGTTGTAGGCCATGTCGAGCGCGCCCACGTCGGTGCCGGGCGGCACGATCGCGTCGATCCGGTCCAGCACGTCGTCGTCCAGCGCGATCCCGGCGCCGGCCAGGAGGTCGTCGAGCTGCTGCTCCGTGCGGGGGCCGAGGATCGCGGACGTGACGCCCGGGTGGGCGATCGCGAAGGCCATCGCCAGGTGCGTCAACGACATCCCGGCGTCCCGGGCGACGGGGATCAGCCGCTCGACCGCGTCGAGCCGGCGCTCGTCGCTCATGTGCCGGAAGGCGGCCCGGCGGCTGTCGGTCGCCTGTCCCTTGCGGTAGCGGCCGGTGAGCAGGCCCTGCGCGAGCGGGCTCCACACCATCGCGCCCATGCCGTAGCGCTCGCACACGGGCAGCACCTCGCGCTCGATGCCCCGGTCGAGGATCGAGTACGGCGGCTGCTCGACGCGGAGCCGGTGCAGGCCGCGCCGTTCGGCGACCCAGTGCGCCTCCACGAGGTCCGACGCCGGGAAGGTGGACGAGCCGAAGGCGCGGACCTTGCCCGCGCGCACCAGGTCCGTGAGCGCCGAGAGCGTTTCCTCCACGTCCGTGTCCGGCGCGGGGCGGTGCACCAGGAACAGGTCGACGTGGTCGGTGCCCAGCCGGCGCAGGGAGTCCTCCAGCGCCCGGACCAGCCAGCGCCGGGAGTTGCCCTGCCGGTTCGGGTCCTCGCCCATCGGCAGGTGGGCCTTGGTGGTGAGCACGACGTCGTCCCGGCGGCCCTTGAGGGCCTTGCCGACGATCTCCTCCGACTCGCCGTGCGAGTAGAAGTCGGCGGTGTCGACGAAGTTGACGCCCGCGTCGAGCGCCTTGTGGATGATGCGGGCGGCGTCGTCGTGGTCGGGGTTGCCGACGGGGCCGAACATCATCGCCCCCAGGCAGTACGGGCTGACCTTGATCCCGGTGCGGCCCAGCGTGCGGTACTTCATGGCGCTCCTCGTGCGGTGGTCGGTGCGGGTGCGGCTACCCTGGACGAAGCGGAACGGTGTTCCGACTACGACGATACGGAACGATGTTCCACTTAGCCAGGGAGGGCTGGTGTGACCGAGGGCACCCCGGAGCCGGGCAAGCGCGTGCGCGCCGACGCGCGGCGGAACATCGACGCGCTGCTGTCGGCCGCGGCGGAGGTCTTCCGGACCTCGGGCGTGGACGCGCCGGTGCGGCAGATCACCGCCAGGGCGGGCGTGGGCGCGGGCACGCTCTACCGCCACTTCCCGCAGCGCTCGGACCTCATCGCCGCGGTCTTCCGGCACGAGGTGGACGCGTGCGCCGACGCCGCGCCCGACCTCGCCGCGCGGCACGAGCCGGTCGAGGCGCTCGCCCGGTGGCTGCGGCGCTTCGCCGGCTTCATCGGGACCAAGCGCGGGCTGAGCGCCGCGCTGCACTCGGGCGACCCGGCCTACGACACCCTGCCCGGCTACTTCGACCAGCGGTTCGTGCCCGTGCTCGGCGCGCTGCTCGACGCCGCCGCGGCGGCGGGCGGGATCCGCTCCGACGTGGACCCCCGGGACCTGCTGCGCGCCACGGCCAACCTGACCCTGGCCTCCGACGAGTTCGAGGGGCACACCGAGCGGATGATCGCGCTGCTGGTCGACGGACTGCGCTACGGCGCGCCGAAATCGCGCTGACCGGGGCCGCCCGGGATCGCGCTTGCCCGACTTCGCGCCGCCGTTCGCGCCGGTCGGGTCGCGCCGGTCGGGTCGCGCCGGTCGGGTCCGGCCCGGGATCGCGCTTGCCCGGGGTTCGCGCCGCCGGGTCCGTGAGAGTTCGCGCCGGCCCGACATCGCGCTGACCGGGTCTAGCCGAGCGCCTCGCGCAGGGCGAGGCGGACCGGAGGCGGCAGGGGGTCGCCGGCCCGGAACGCCTGGAGGAAGTAGGCGACCATGCGGCGCGAGGCGGCCGCGGTCGCGTCCGTCGAGCCGGTGACCAGGCCGTTGTTGGCCATCAGGACGAGCACCAGGTCGTCGGTGGTGAAGTCCGGCCGCAGCGCGCCCGCAGCCTGGGCGCGGGCCACCAGCCCGGCGAACACCTCCTCGGCCTCCGCCCGCTTGCGCTCCACCGGCACCGCGTCGGGGAACGCGCGCAGGAACGCGGCGCTGAACCCGCGGTCGCGGGCCTGCATCTCGCACAGCTCCCGGACCACCCGGCAGAAGCCGCGCCACGGGTCCGGGTCCTCGGACGCCTCGTGCACCACCGCCGTGCACGCCGCCAACTGGTCGGCGAACACCTCCGTCACCAACGACGCCTTGGTGGGGAACCGGCGGTACAGCGTCGCCACGCCGACCCCGGCGCGGCGGGCGATCTCGGTCATCGACGCGTCCAGCCCCACCGCCGCGAACGTCTCCCGCGCGGACGCGAGGATGCGGTCCCGGTTCTGCCGCGCGTCCACGCGCAACCGAGTCGTCTCACCGGCCACGCCTCTCACTTTAGCGCAAGCGGAAGGCACCCTCCGGTTGTCGTGTTAGCGTCGAAGTGGAGGGTGTCTTCCACTTGTGAGGTGAGGGATGCGCGCAGCGCTGTTCGACCGGTACGGCCCGCCGGACGTCCTGTACGAGGGCGAGGTGCCCGAACCCGTGCCCCGACCGGGGGAGGTGGTGGTGCGGGTGCACGCGGTCAGCGTCAACGGCGGCGAGGTCCTCGGTCGGTCCGGGCGGCTGAAGCTCCTGCTCGGACCGAAGTTCCCCAAGCGCGTGGGGATCGACTTCGCGGGCGAGGTCGTGTCGGGGCCCGGCTACGAGCCCGGCGCGCACGTGTGGGGCGGGCTGCCGCGCGGGCGGTTCGGGAGCGCGGCCGAGTACCTCGCGCTGAGCCCGCGCCAACTCGCGCCCAGTCCCGCCGGGCTGGACCTCGTCCGGGCGGCGGCGCTGCCCGGCGTCGGCACGACCGCCATCACCGCCCTGCGCGACCGGGCCCGCCTGCGCCCGGGCGAACGGCTGCTCGTGCGCGGCGCGAGCGGGGGAGTGGGCAGCGTCGCCGTGCAGCTCGGCAAGGCGTACGGCGCGCACGTCACCGCGTTGGCGGGCAAGCGGAACCTCGACTTCGTCCGGGAGGAGCTGGGCGCGGACGAGGCGGTCGACTACCGCACGGACCCCGCCGACCTCGGCCGGTTCGACGTCGTCCTGGACACCCACGGCAGCGCGCTGCCCGCGTACCGCCGCCTGCTCGGCCCCGGCGGCCGGATGGTCGGCATCGCGTTCCGCTCGGCCGGGGACGTCGGCTACCTCCTCGCGTCGGCCGTGTTCGGGTCGCGCCGGGTGCGGTTCTTCAGCGGCAACCCCGAGACCGAGCTGTTCGCGGACCTCACCGCGCTGGTCGAGCGGGGCGCGATCCGGCCGGTGGTCGACTCCGTGCACCCGCTGTCGGCGATCGCCGACGCGCACCGCGCGCTGGAGGCCGGCGGCGTGCGCGGCAAGCACGTCGTCCGGGTCCGGTGACCGGTCGGACGAGCGGGCTGATCGTGTTCTCCGCCCCGACCAGGGCCGAGCCGCACAGCTCCAGGTTGACCCGGGGGGTCAGCATCCCGTGCCGGGCGGCCACGTTCGCGTCGTCCTGCGCCCGGTCCGGGAACAGGGAGACGATCCAGCTCCCGCCGTTCCACAGCGCCGTGCACCACCCCGCGCCGCCGTCGAGCGCGGCGACCGCCGAGGAGACGTCGAGGTGGGTGCGGATCGACGCCTCGCCGCCGCCGTACCGGGCGGGCCGGGCGACGCGGCACACGCCCGCCTCCCGCATCGCCGCCACCGTGTCGTCGGCGAGCCGGCGGTCCTCGTCGGCCCGCGCGGCGGCGGCGGTCAACCGCGGCGCGAGGTCCGCGACGGCGGTCAGGACGTCGGGAACCATCGCTCAACCCCCTGGTGGTCGGCCACGGCGACGATCGTCCCACCGGGGACCGCCGGTCCGGACCGGCCAGTCGCGTCGCCCCACCCCGCCGAACGGGGCGCGCCGCGTCAGGTGAGCCGGCGCAGGCCCGCGGCGTGGAGCCGGGCGGTGGCGCGGTGGTCGACGCTGGTGCGCGCCGGCGACCCGAGCGGCGAGCCGGCGGCGAGGGAGCCGATCACGACGCCGAGGAGCAGCAACGGCAACAGCGTGGTCCGGACCGTCATCGCCCACGGTCCCTTCGCGCCGATCCGGCCCCCGTCGGCGATCCGGACGAGCCGGGTGCCGGTGAGCACGCCGCCGAGCGCGCGGCCGTTGCGGTAGCACAGGCCGTACAGCAGCGGGACCGCGATCAGGACGGCGAGGGCCAGCAGCGTGAGCGTCGAGCGGTCGAAGGCGCCGCGGCCGTACGGCACGCCGAGGGCGACCAGGCCGACGCCCGTGGCGAGCGCGAACACCGCGAAGTCCGCCAACCACGCCAGGAACCGCCGCGCCTCGCCCGCCCGGACGTGGAGACCGCCGTCGGGGAACGCCTGCACGCGGGCGGCCGCCCGCGCGCCGAGCACGGCTTCCGCCTCGGCCCGGGCGAGGTCGAGCCGGGTGGGTCGCCGGTCGACTCCGGGCACGGTCATCGCACTCCTCCAGGGCGTCGGCGGCTCGGCCGTATTCTGCCTGACGGCGAATCGGTTCCCCGTGCGGGCCGCTGCCGCCGGCCGCCCTACCCTGCCGGGGTGCCGACCGAACTCAGCCCGACCGCGCGAGCTCTGCGCGCCCTGGACATCCTCCAGGCGCGCCCCGGCGTGACGGCGGGCGAACTCGCCGCCGGGCTGGGCGTGACCGAACGGGCCGCGCGGCGGTACGTCGGCATCCTGCGCGAGGCGGGCGTCCCCGTGGAGTCGACCCGCGGCCCCTACGGCGGGTACCGGCTCGGGCGCGGCACCCGGCTGCCGCCGGTGGTGTTCACCGAGGCGGAGGCGCTGGGGCTGGTCATGGCGGTGCTCGACGGGCAGGCGTCCGGCGGTGACGACCTGGTCGGCGACGCGCTGGGCAAGGTCATCCGGGCGCTGCCCGAGCACGTGGGCAGGCAGGCGGCGGTGCTGCGGGCGCACGCGTCGGCCGCGCCCGACCGGCGCGCGGCCCGCCCGGACCCCGCCACCACCAGCGCGCTCGTCGCCGCCGTGGCCGCCCGGCACCGGGTGGTCGTCACCTACCGCGGCGACTCCGGCGTCGAGTGGGAGTCCGAAGTGGACCCGTGGGCGGTCGTCGTCCGGCACGGCCGCTGGTATTTGCTGTGCCACTCGCACCGCTCCGCCGCGGTCCGCACCTACCGGGTCGACCGCGTGCGCGCGGTGCGGCGGACCGAGCGCCGGTTCGTGCCGCCCGACGGGCTCGACCCGGTGGCGGCGGTGGAGGAGCACCTGGGGACGGGCTGGGACTTCCCGACCCGCGTCGTGTTCGACGCGCCCGCGGACCGGGTCGCGCCGTGGATCCGGCCGCCGATGGGCAGGCTCACCGCCCAGGGCGACCGGTGCGTGCTCGTGGGCAGCACCAACAACCCGGCCATGTACGCGCAGGAGTGGCTGGCGACCGTGCCGTTCGGCTTCCGCGTCGAGGGCGGGCCGGAGCTGCGGGCCGCCGTGGCGGCGGTCGCCTCGCGCCTGGCGGCCGCGGTGGCGCGGGGTTGAGTTCGCCGACGCCGGGGCCGAGTGCGCCGGTTGGGCGACGTCGGGCCGTGGTGGTGGCGGTGGTGCGGGCGGTTCGGGCGACGCCAACCCGTTCGGCGGAGTGGCGGATCGCCCGGCGGGGGCACCATGGGGCAGGGGGACTCATGGAATTCGGCCGCAGGACTTTCCTCCAGGCCACCGGTCTGCTGGCGCTGGGGACGTGGGAACGCGATTGGGACCGGCTGCGCCGGTCGCTCACCGGCAGGCTCGTCCTGCCCGAGGACGACGACTACGACAGCCTGCGCCGGCCGTTCAACACGGTGTACGCGCACCGCAGGCCGGCCGCGGTCGCGTTGTGCGCCGACGAGTCCGACGTCGCGCGCTGCCTGGAGTTCGCCGCACGGGAGCGGATACCCGTCGCGGCGCGCAGCGGCGGGCACAGCTACGCCGCCTACTCCGTGCCCGAGGGCGGGCTCGTCGTCGACCTGTCGGCGTTGCGCTCGGTCCGGGTCCTGCCGGACGGCCGGGCGGTGGTCGGCGCGGGCGTCCGGCTGCTCGACCTGTACGACGCGCTGGCGCGGCAGGGGCGGCTGCTGCCCGCCGGGTCGTGCCCGACCGTCGGCATCGGCGGTCTCGCGCTGGGCGGCGGGATCGGTGTGACCGGCCGCAAGCACGGCCTCACGTGCGACCGCCTGAGCGCCGCGCGGGTCGTCACGCCGGGCAGCCGGGTGCACCGGACCGACGCGCACGTCGAACCCGACCTGTTCTGGGCGTTGCGCGGCGGCGGTGGCGGGAACTTCGGCGTGGTCACGTCGTTCACGTTCGACACCGCGCCGGCCACCGACGTGACGGCGTTCGTCCTGACCTACCCCACGGGCTCGGCGACGGACGTGCTGGGCACGTGGCAGGAGTGGATGGTCGGCGCGCCGGACGGGCTGTGGACGGCCTGCACCCCGTCGGCGGGCAGCCCGCCGGGGGTGGTCGTCAGCGGGGCGTGGATCGGTCCGGACGACGAGCTGGAGCGGCTGCTGAAGCGGTTCACCGCACGGGTCGCGCCGAGCGGGAGCACCGTGCGGCGGATGGACTACGGCACCGCCATGCGGTACTTCGCCGGCTGCGAGACCACCTGCGAGCCGCCCGCCGGCCTGCCGTTCGTGGCGTCGTCGCGGATGCTGCTGCGCCCGGTGGACCCGGCGCGCGTGGTGGACCTGCTGGACGGGCGGCGGTTGGGCGTGGTGCTGTTCGACTCGTTCGGCGGCGCGATCGGCCGGGTGCCGCCGGACGCGACCCCGTTCCCGCACCGCGGCGCGATCGCGAGCGCGCAGGCGTTCGTCGACGTGGTGGGCGTGGGCGAGGCGGAAGCGCGCCGGCTGCTGGCCGACCTGCGCGACGGGATCGGCCAGGGGACCGGCTACGTGAACTACATCGACCCCGAGATGCCGGACTGGCCGACCGCCTACTACGGCCGCAACCTCCCGCGCCTGCGCCGCGTCGCCCGCCGCTACGACCCGGACCGGGTCCTGGCCTTCCCGCAAGGGCTCGCCTGACCGCCGGGTTCGGCGCCCGGCCCTGGCGGTGACGTGCCCGGCGGCGCCCCGGACCGGGGGAGAGACGGCGTTGCGGCGCGATGGACCGGGGGAGAGGCCGCGGTGCGGCGCGGTCCCCCGACGCGAGCAATGCGGCGGACGGCGATCCGGTCTACTCTGGGAGCGCTCCCAAGATTCGCTCCCCGCCGTCGTGGACCGTCGAAAGGAGTTCCATGCGAGGCTCTCTCCGCAGCATCGTGCTGGCCGGGTTGCTGGCCGCCGGTGCCGTCGTCGCCGCCGGGCCCGCCGCCCAGGCCGACACGACGATCTGCGAGCAGTACGGGTCGACCACCATCCAGGGCCGTTACGTGGTCCAGAACAACAGGTGGGGCACCTCGGCCACGCAGTGCATCAACGTCACCTCGTCCGGCTTCCGGATCACCCAGCAGCAGGGCTCGGCGCCGACCAACGGCGCGCCGCTGTCGTACCCGTCGGTGTTCTTCGGCTGCCACTACTCGAACTGCTCGCCGGGCACCAACCTGCCGATGCAGGTCAGCCGGATCCGCAGCGCGTCGTCGTCGATCAACTACACCTACGTCGGCGGCACCTACAACGCCTCCTACGACATCTGGCTCGACCCGACCCCGAAGACGAACGGCGTCAACCAGATGGAGATCATGATCTGGTTCAACCGCCAGGGCTCGATCCAGCCGATCGGCAGCGCGGTCGGCAACGCCAACGTGGGCGGCCGGACGTGGCAGGTCTGGCGCGGCAGCAACGGCTCGAACAACGTGATCTCCTACGTCGCGCCGTCGCCGATCAACTCGTGGTCGTTCAACGTGATGGACTTCGTCAACGACGTCCGCAACCGCGGCGCGATCACCACGTCCTGGTACCTGACCAGCATCCAGGCCGGGTTCGAGCCGTGGAACGGCGGCGTTGGCCTGGCGGTGAACAGCTTCTCCGCCTCGGTCAGCGGCTGATCCCCGCCCCGGGCCGGTCCGCACCCGGACCGGCCCGGTTCGGTCCGGTGGAGGGCTCACGGCGTCGCCACCCGACCGGACCGCGCGGTCAGACGCCTTCCTGCTCCCCGATCGGTTCGGCGGTGGTGGAGAGGACGCCGACCAGGGTGTCGTCGTGGAAGTCGAGGCGCAACGGCTTCTCGTACCGCAGGATCCCGAGGATGTCGGACAACGCGCTCACGGGGTAGTGCAGCTCGATGCTGTTCGGCCCGCCCGTGTTGGCCGGCAGCGCCACGCCCTCCGCGAGGAAGCGGAGCCCGCCGACGTAGGAGTTCGCCGCGTAGCAGTTGACGAGCGCGCGGTACCCGCCCGCCCACGGCCCGACCCCGTCGGGCCCGCAGCGGTAGTAGACCAGGTAGGAATCGAAGCTCTTCTGGAACAGGGCCATGGCGTCTCCTCCTCCGGAGGGGCGACCGGGTCGGCCGCGGGCATCGAGCGTATCGGCGGGAACGCCGGCCCGGCGGCCGTGCTCGCGGGCACCGCACGCCGCCCTTCCGGGCACTCCCCGCTCACCCGCGCGCGACGGGTCCCGTCGACTCGCGCACCACGAGGGTCGTGGCCAGCTCGATGTGCAGCGCCTCGGGCCGCGGGCCGTCGAGCATGCGCAGGAGCTGGGTCACGGCGATGCGCCCCATCTCCCGCAACGGCTGCCGCACGGTCGTCAGCCGCGGGTGGGTCGCCTGGCTGAGGTCGATGTCGTCGAAGCCCGCGACCGACACGTCGTCGGGCACGCGCAGCCCGCGTTCCCGAGCCGCCCGCAGGGCTCCGACGGCCAGCTTGTCGTTGAAGCACGCGATCGCGGTCGGCCGGTGCGGGTGGTCGAGCAGCGCCGCGGCGGCCCGGTGGCCCGCCTCCGCGGTGGGTTCGACGTGCCACAGGTGGTGCGCCACCGGCAGCACGCCCGCCTCGGACAGCGCCGCGCGGTGGCCCGCCAGGCGCGCGTCGCCCGCCAGCCACTCCGCCGGGCCGGCGACGACGCCGATGTCGCGGTGGCCCAGCCCGACCAGGTGGCCGGTGAGCGCCCGCGCCCCGGCGAAGTGCGCGGCCGAGACGGCGGCCACGTCCGGCGGCGGCGGGGTGCGCGGGTCCACCACGACGAACGGCAGCCCGGTGCGCGAGAGCGCGACGAGCCGGTCGCCGTCCTCGGGCGGCAGGATCAGGATCGCGGCGTCGACGCCCGGCTCGTCGGGCAGGCGCGCGAGCGCGTCGGCGTGCCGGGACGACTCCCCGGCGTCGAGCAGCACGCGCACGCCGTGCAGCTTCAGCGTCTCGGCGATCGAGGAGACGAGCAGGCCGAAGTAGTCCGTGAGCACGTACGGGCAGCGCACGTACACCGTGCGGGGCGCGTCGGGCTCCGGGTCGCGCAGCCTGCTCCGCTCGACCGCGCGCAGCACCAGATCCCGGGTGCGCGGCGCCACGTTGGCGTGGTCGTTGAGCACGCGGGACACGGTGGCGATCGAGACGCCCACCTCCGCGGCGATGTCACGCACGGTGACGCGCCGGCTATCCGGCATGGCGTCGCCGCAGGTGACGGGCTCGTGGCTGCACCGGATCACTATAGCCACCGGCCACGCTGGGGGTTGACGTCGGCGGGACGGCGCGTGTTTCATCCTGCAAGCTCGTGTTCCACCATGATTGATCATCTGTTACATCCCTGCCGGTCCGACCCGAAGGACGACCATGAGCACGACTGTTCGCCGCGCCGCGGCGGTGGCCTTGGCGCTCGGCCTCGTCGCCGGCGGCGCGACGCAGGCCGCCGGCGGCCCCGACGTGCCGCGGGCGCGGGTCTGGGTGACGACCGCCGACCGCGCCGAGCTGCTGGCCGAACGGCCGCCCGTCGCGTTCGGCACGACGCCGTCCCCGCACCCGACGATCGTGGTCGACCCCGACCGGGCCTTCCAGACCGTGGACGGCTTCGGCGCGTCGATCACCGACTCGTCGGCCGCCGTGCTGAACGGCCTCGCGCCCGACGTCCGCGCGAAGACCCTGCGCGACCTGTTCGACCCCGTGCACGGCATCGGCGTGAGCTTCCTGCGCCAGCCGATCGGCTCGTCGGACTTCACCGCCGAGGCCGAGCACTACACCCACGACGACGTGCCGCCGGGGCAGACCGACTTCCCGTTGCGCCACTTCGACATCGACCACGACCGCCGGACCGTGCTCCCGCTGCTGCGCGAGGCCAAGCGGCTCAACCCGGCGCTGAAGGTCATGGCCACGCCCTGGAGCCCGCCCGCGTGGATGAAGACCACCGACTCGCTCGTCGGCGGCCGGCTCAAGGACGACCCCGCCGTCCACGACGCCTACGCCCGCTACCTGGTGAAGTTCGTCCAGGCGTACACCGCGGCCGGCGTGCCGATCGACTTCCTGTCCGTGCAGAACGAGCCGCAGAACCGCACGCCCGACGCCTACCCCGGCACGGACATGCCCGTCGCGCAGCAGCTCGCGGTGATCGAGGCACTGGGCCCGAAGCTGCGCCTGGCGAGCCCCCGCACGAAGATCCTCGCCTACGACCACAACTGGGCCACCCACCCGAACGACGTCGCCGCCACCCCGCCCGGCTCGTCGCCCGAGACGGACTACCCGTACCAGGTGCTGCGCGGCCGGGCCGCCCGCTGGGTCGCCGGCACCGCGTTCCACTGCTACTACGGCGATCCGAGCGCCCAGACCGCGCTGCGGGACGCCTTCCCCGCCAAGGGGATCTGGTTCACCGAGTGCTCCGGCTCGAAGGGCGCGCAGGACCCGCCCGCCAAGGTCTTCCGCGACACGCTCACCTGGCACGCCCGCAACGTCGTCATCGGCACGACCCGCAACTGGGCGCGCAGCGCGGTCAACTGGAACATCGCGCTGGACAGCGCCGGCGGACCGCACAACGGCGGCTGCGGCACGTGCACCGGGCTCGTCACGGCGCACCCGGACGGCTCGGTGACCACCGACGCCGAGTACTACACGATCGGCCACCTGGCCAAGTTCGTGAAGCCCGGCGCCCGGCGGATCGCCAGCACCTCCTTCGGCACCACGGGGTGGAACGGCCAGGTCATGGACGTCGCGTTCCGCAACCCCGACGGCTCGACGGCCCTGGTGGCGCACAACCAGAACGACGACCCGCGCACGTTCGCGGTGAACGTCGGCGACCGCACCTTCGAGTACACCCTGCCCGGCGGCGCGCTGGCCACCTTCACCTGGCCCGCCCACCGCGCGTTCGACGACCGGCACGACCCGGTGCCCCTCACCCGCGCCACCGCGACGGCGTCCCCGGCGGGCGAGGGCGCGGCGCTCGCCGTGGACGGCGACGCCTCGACCCGGTGGAGCAGCGGCCAGGGCCAGGCCCCCGGCCAGTACCTCCAGGTCGACCTCGGGGCCCGCGAGCACTTCCGCCGGGTCGCCGTGGACAGCGGCGGCCACCTCGGCGACCACGCCCGCGGCTGGCGGCTCTCCGCGAGCGACGACGGGACGACGTGGCGGACGCTCGCGTCCGGCACGGGCGTCGGCCAGTTGACGACGATCGACGTCCGCCGCACCGGCGCGCGGCACCTGCGGATCACCTCGACCGGCAGCTCCGGGAGCTGGTGGAGCATCGCGGACGTCCGCCTGTACGACTGATCGGCGGGATCGCCCCCGACGACCCGTGGTGCGTTCGGCTGGTCGCCCGGCCCGCCGAAGAGACGCTGACCCCGCCCGCGGGGGTGGCTAGCGTCGAGGTCGTCGGGGGCTTCGTCACTTACGGTCCACCGCCACCGCGGGTCTGCGGCGCCTCCCGACTGCGCGATCCCAGCGCACCACCGGATTCGGGAGGTACGTGTGTTCAGACCACGAAAGCGCGGTAGGGGACCGGCGGCCGTCGTGCTGGCCGTCGTCCTGGCCGCCGCGTCGGCCGCGGGCGTCGCCGACGCCGCGCCGGCGGCCGGGCGGCCGGCCGGCGAAGCCGCCTCACCGGCCCCACCCCGCACCGTCACGTTGATCACCGGCGACCGGGTCGTGGTGCGGGGCGAGGCGGTCGGCGCGTTCCAGCCGGGGCCCGGCCGCGACCGGATCACGTTCCACTCGACGTACCGGGACGGCCGCTTGCGGGTCGTCCCCGAGGACGCCGCGAAGGCCGTCGCCGCGGGGCGGCTCGACCCGCGGCTGTTCGACGTCACGGGCCTGGTCGAAGCCGGGTACGACGACTCCCGCACCGACCACGTGCCGCTGATCGTCACCGGCGCGCCGGCCGTCGGCCTGCGTTCGGCCCGGGCGCTGCCCGCGTCCGGCGCGGTGGCGGCGCAAGCGCCCAAGGCCGACGCCGGCGCGACGTTCCGCGCCCTGCTCGCCGACCCCGGCGTGACCAAGGTCTGGCTGGACGGGATGCTGCGGCCCAGCCTCGACCGGTCCACCGCCCAGATCGGCGCGCCCACCGCGTGGAAGTCCGGCCTGACCGGCAAGGGGATCAAGGTCGCGGTGCTCGACAGCGGCGTGGACGGCGACCACCCGGACCTGAGGGGCAAGGTGGTCGCCGAGCGCAACTTCACCGACGACCCCGACAGCGCCGACCTCGACGGGCACGGCACGCACGTCGCCGCGATCATCGCGAGCGGTGACCGCACCTACCGGGGCGTCGCCCCCGACGCCCGCATCCTCGACGGCAAGGTGTGCGTGAACGGCGGCTGCCCCGAGTCCTGGGTCATGGCGGGCATGCAGTGGGCCGTCGACCAGGGCGCGGACGTGGTCAACCTGAGCCTCGGCGGCTACGACTCGCCCGGCGTCGACCCGCTCGAAGAGGCGGTGAACCTGCTGTCGGAGAAGACCGGCACGCTGTTCGTCGTCGCGGCGGGCAACGGCGGCCGGTCGGAGTCCATCGACTCGCCCGGCAGCGCCGACGCCGCGCTGACCGTCGGCGCGGTCCGGCACGACGACGACCTCGCCCACTTCTCCAGCCGCGGTCCCCGCAACGGCGACGGCGCGGTCAAGCCGGACATCACCGCGCCCGGCCTGAACATCGTCGCCGCCAAGGCCGCCGGCGCCCGGATCGGCACCCCGGTCGGCCGGCGGCACCTCGCCCTGTCCGGCACGTCGATGGCCACCCCGCACGTCGCGGGCGCGGCCGCGCTGCTCGCCCAGCAGCACCCGGACTGGACCGGCGCGCAGCTCAAGGGCGCGCTCATGGCCTCCGCCAAGCCGAACCCGGCCCTGTCCGTGTTCGACCAGGGCGCGGGCCGGGTCGACCTGACGCGCGCGATCACGACCACGGTCGGGGCCGCGCCGGTCAGCGTCACGTTCGAGGAGCAGCCCTGGCCGCACCACGACGACGCCCCGGTCACCAAGACCGTGACCTACCGCAACGGCGGGAAGGAGCCCGTCACCTTCGACCTCGCCGCCGAGCTGCGCGGGCCGGGCGGGCAGGCCGCGCCCGCCGGGCTGCTGACCGTCGACCCGGCGCGGGTCACCGTGCCCGCCGGCGGCACGGCCGACGTGGCCGTCACCGCGGACACCCGGGTCGGCTCGCTCGACGGCGTGTTCGCGGGCGTCCTGGTCGGCGGGCCGTCCCGGGTCCCGGTCAGCCTGGCCCGCGAGGTCGAGAGCTACGACGTGACGATCGACCACCTCGACGCCGACGGCAACCCGGCCCTGGACCACTCGACCGTGATCGTGGGCATGGACAACGACGTCTACCGCGACGTGTACGGGGTGGACGGCGCGGTCACCACGCGCCTGCCCAAGGGCGAGTACCTGACCCGCTCGTTCGTGCGCACGGGCTCGCGGGCCGCGGTGGTGCCCCGGCCGGCGATGACGGTCGACGCCGGGCACACCCGGTTCGAGGTGGACGCCCGGGTGGCCCGGCCGCTCCGCGTCACCGCGCCCGACCCCGCCGCGCTGCCGATGATCGGCGACATCAACGTGTCCCGGGTGTTCAACGGGCGGCGCGTCGTGCTCAACACCGCGTTCATCGGCGGCTTCGGCGACATGTCGGTCGGCCAGGCCGGGCCGCGGCTGACCGAGCAGGAGCTGAGCGCCTCGATCGGCGCGCAGTTCCAGGGCCCGCCGGTCGACGGCACGCCGACGCACTACCGGTTCCGCTGGGTCGAGCCGGGCGCGGTGCCCACCGGCTTCACCCGCGCGCCCGCCCGCGAGGAGCTGGCCGAGGTGCGCACCCGGTTCGCGCCCGGCCCGCCCGACCGCCAACACCTGCACAGCGGCAACGCCAACCCGCCGGACGGCTCGGGCGGCTGGTCGGTGCTGCTGCCGGTGCCCGCGGGCGGGTCGGTGGTCGACCTGATCACCCCCGACCGGCTCACCTGGAGCTGGGGCTACCAGCGGCTGTCGCCCCAGTACCGGACCGAGGCGGACTACTCGTCGTTCCACCGCACGTACCGGTTGGACGGCGACTACGCCGAGCGGTTCGCCTACCCGGTGCTCGGGCCCGGCCTGTCCGGGTACTCGGCCACCTACCTCGGCCTGTACGAGGACCGCCTGACGGCGCAGGTGCCGCTGATCAACGACCGCGACGACAACCTGGGCCGGGGCAGCTACGAGTCGGCGCGCACCGCGGTGTACCGGGACGGGCGGCTCGTCGGCCTGGCCCGCGACCAGTGGGCGGAGTTCAGCGTGCCGGCGGGCGAGGCCGACTACCGGGTGGAGCACGAGATCGTGCGCGACCCGGCGGCGGCCGAGCTGTCCACGCGGATCACCGGGGCGTGGACGTTCCGCACGGACGTGCTGCCCAAGGGCCAGGGCCGGCGGCTGCCGCTGTCGCTGGTCCGGTTCACGCCGGAGCTGGACGCGGCCGGGGCCACGCCCGCCGGGCGCGTGCTGAGCGTGCCGTTGACCGTGGAGCAGCAGGACGGCGCGGACAACGGCGAGGTGGGCCAGGTCCGGGTGGACGTGTCGTTCGACGACGGCCGGACGTGGAAGCGGGTGCCCGTCGCGGGTGGCGCGGCGCTGGTGCGCAACCCGGCCAAGGCGGGCTACGCCTCGCTGCGCGCCTCCGGTTCCGACAGCGACGGCAACACCTTCACGCACACCGTGATCCGCGCATACAAGATCACCGCGTGACCGGGCGCGCGTGCCGGGAGGGCCGTCCCTCCCGGCACGCGCGCCTCACGCCGTCACGTCGGGGACGCGGGCTGCTGTCGGCGTCGAGGTCGTTGCGGAATCCGGCCGAACCCCGGCTGCCCTCGCACAGCTTCGGCAGCGGTTCTCTGGGTGGTCGGTCACTCACTCTTGTCGCACCACTTCACCGGGTCACGGGAGGGGATGTCGAGCGGGCGGCCGGGCCTCGGTGAGTGTTCGGTTCCTCCTCCTGGTGGTAACGCAGCGTCAGGCCGAGTCGATGGATCGTGCATCCGTTCGGTGTAAGGAGTGGCCCGATGGTGGAGAACTCGGCGTTAGGTCTGGTCATGCTGGAGGCCGGCACGCCGGTCGTGGTGACGGGCGAGGAACGGCACCAGGAGTGGCTGGCGAGGTACCCGGTCGCGCCGGGCGGCGAGCGCCGGGTGGCCGTCTCGCTGGCGTGGTGCGCCATCGCCTCCGGCAAGCACCGCGGGCAGCACGCCATCGAGGTGCGGCTGGACGGGCAGCGGGTCGGCGAGCTGACGTACCTGATGTCGCGGCGCTACGCCGACCTGATGGGCCGGGTGATCGAGGGCGGCGGCACGCCGGGCTGCGAGGCGGTGATCCGCCTCGGCGCCCGCGGCCTGGAGGTCGTGCTGTACCTGCCCCGCACCCCGTCGGCCGCCGCCGCGCCGCCGCCGACCGCGTTCGTCGCCCAGCCGACCGCGTTCGCCCGGCCGACCGCCCTCGTCCCGCACCCGGCGCCGCGCAAGTCGCGCCGTCCACTGTGGATCGCCGCCGCCGCGGTGGTGTTCCTGTTCATCGTCATCGGGTCGTTCGCGGACGACTCACCGTCCACGAAGGACACCGCCGCGATGCTCACGACAACGGCGACCTCCGTGCGCACCACGACGACCGCCGCGCCGACGACGACCACGACGACCACGACCACGACCACCACGACCACGACCACGACCACGACGACCGCGGCTCCCGCCCCGAACCCCGAGCCGAAGCCGCAGCCCAACCCCCAACCCAACCCGCAGCCGAACCCGCAGCCGAACCCGGCGACCCAGGCCCCTCCGCCGCCGCCCGCGCCCGCGCCGAACCAGGGCTGCCACCCCAGCTACACGCCGTGCGTGCCCATCGCGAGCGACGCCGACTGCGCGAACGGCTCGGGGAACGGGCCGGTCTACGTGCGCGGGCCGGTCACCGTCATCGGCCCGGACGAGTACGACCTGGACCGGGACAACGACGGCATCGGGTGCGAGTAGTCAGCCGACCCGCGCGCCGTCCTCGGCCGGCGCGGTGCGCGGGTCGAGGACGTGGGCGAACACCACGCCCAGCAGGCACAGGGCCACCGGCACGAGGAACGCGACGTTCAGCGGGATCCAGTGGGCCAGGCCGCCGATCAGGGCCGGACCCGCGAGCAGGCCCACGTAGCCGAGCCCGACGACCCGCGCCATCAACGCGCCGGACGACCGCTTGTCCAGGTTGCCCGCCGCGGTGAAGAGCTGCGGCACGCTGCCGGACAGGCCCAGGCCGAACAGGGCCCAGCCCGCGAACGCCAACCACACCCACGGCGTGAACACCACGAGCGTCAGCCCGATCGCGGCCAACGCCGCCCCGTACCGCACGATCGCGACCGGGCCGACGAGCGCGGCGACCCGGTCCGTGGCGAACCGGCCCACGGTCATCGCCACCGCGAACGAGCCGTAGGCGAACGCCGCCGTGCTGGTGGAGGTGTCGAGCACGTCCTCGGCGTGCAGGGCGGCCCAGTCGTTGGCCACGCCCTCGGCGAGCATCATCGCGAACGCGATGGCGCCCAGCAGCCACACGAGCTTCGTCGAGGGCTTCGCGGCCGGCGCGGACGACGCGCCCTCCGCCGGCTCGTCCGCGTCGGCGTCGATCAGGAACCGGCCGGTCAGCAGCGACACCACGATGGTGAACACGCCGCACGCGCTCAACGTCACCGCGGTGGGCACGGACGCGCCGAGCGTCGCCGCGCCCACCACCGCGGCGATCGCGCCGCCGATCGACCACATCGCGTGGAACGACGCCATGATCGGCCGCGGGTAGGCGCGTTCCACGACCACCGCGTGCGAGTTCATGGCCACGTCGATCGTGCCGTTGCCGAAACCGAGGCACAGCAGGGCCAGGCCGAGCGTCCACCACGACTGCGCCAGGCCCGGGAAGAACATCGCCACGCCGAGCAGCACGCCGGCCGCCGGCAGGAGCTTGCGCTGGCCGAACCGGTCGGCCAGGGGGCCGGCGACCTGCATGCCGACGAACGCCGCCCCGCCCAGGACGAGCAGCAGGCCGCCGAGGGCGCTGTGCGAGATGCCGGTCGCGCGCTCGACGTTGGGGATGTGCACCACCCACAGGCCGACGGCGAACCCGTTGAGGGTGAAGTAGATCCACGTCGCGGCGCGCGCGGCGCGCGGCAGGGGGGTCGTCACAGGGTCTCCAGTCGTTCGGCTACATGCACGAGCACGCCGCGGTCGGCGAGTCCACGTCGCACGTCCGCGGGGGCGTCGTCGTCGGTGACCAGCACGTCCGGCCGGTCGGCGGGGCACACGTGGGCGAGCGCGGTCCGGTCGAACTTCGTGCTGTCGGCCAGCACGATCGTGCGCCCGGACACGGCCATCGCCTGCTGCTTGACCTCGGCGTCCGCGAGGTCGTGCGCGGTCAGCCCGGTCTCCAGGCCGAACGCGCACGGGCTGAGCACGGCGACGTCGAAGCGCAGCGCGCGCAGCGACGCCAACGCCAGCGGGCCGACCAGGGCCAGCTCGCCGGGCCTGGGCTCGCCGCCGGGCAGCAGCAGCCGCACCTGCGGGGCGTCGAGCAGTTCGCGCACCGCGTGCAGGGACAGCGGCATCACGGTGACCGGGCGGCCGCGCAGCAGCTTCGCCACCTCGAGCGCCGTCGTGCCGCTGTCCAGGACGATCGTCTCGCCGTCCCGGATCAGCCCGACGGCGGCCGCCGCGATGGCCCGCTTCGCGCGGTGCGCGGTCGCCGTGCGCGCGCTGAACGGCGGCTCCACGCCCGCCGGGCTGAGCGGCACCGCGCCGCCGTGCACCCGGCGCAGCACGCCGCCGGCGGCGAGCAGGTCGAGGTCGCGCCGGATGGTCATCTCGGACGCCCCGGTGGCGGACGCCAGCTCCGCCACGGCGACCTGCGCGCCGGAGCGGAGCCGTTCGACGATCACGCGGTGGCGGTCGGCGCTCTTCACGCGAGCAACCTTCGCAAACGGATGTGCGATCGAACAAGTCCTTTGTGCTTACGATCGCAGCGTCGGTGCGGTCGGACGTACGCGTTCACCCGCCCAGGGCAGTTCACGGCCCCGAGCGGGTAGCCGCGCCGGTTTCGCCGTGCGGGAGCGGGAAGCGGTCCGAGCATTGATCGCATGTCGCGGTCGCAGGTGCTCGGAGTGGTCGGGGCGGCGGCGCTGGTCGCCGCCGCGGCGTGGTGCGGGGTCGGCGCGGCCGACCCGCTGCCGGGCGGCCTCGGGCCGTGCCTGGGCGCGCAGTGCCCGGACGCGTACCCGCCGCTGAACAACGGCCCGTTCGCCGGGCGCGACGACGCCGTGAACATCTTCGTCGGCGGCGACTTCCTGGTCCGGCAGAGCGCGGCGGAGGCCGAGGGCCGGGTGGTGGTCGGGGGCGACTTCGACCTGGCCAAGGCGGCGGGCGCGTCCTCGGTCTACAACGTCGGCATCGTCGGCGTCGGCTCGCGGGTGCCGCCGCCGGACGGGTCGGACTTCCTGGTCACCGGCGGCTCGGTGACGGTCGCGCCCGGCCAGACCCTCATCGCCGAGCAGGGCGTCGTGCGCCACGCCGGCACGGTGACCGGCACCGTCACGGGCGCCACCCGCCAGGACCCGCAGGCGTTCGCCCCCTACGCCGGGCTGGCCGCGCAACTGTCCGCGGCCGGCGCCTGCTACGCGACCGCGACCGCCACCGGCACGGCGGTCAACGAGAACCACCAGACCCGGTTCACCGGCGACGGCACGTCGTCGCTCCAGGTGTTCACCGTCGACTTCGACCTGGCCGGCCCGAGCGGGGGCCAGCAGGGGATCGTGTTCGAGGGCATCCCCGACGGCGCGACGGTCCTGGTCAACCTCGTCGGCGACGCCCGCCGGATCGTCACCTACACCGGCGAGCCGGCCGACGGCGGGCCGGTCAACGCGCTGCGCGAGCGGCTGCTGTGGAACTTCCCCGACGCCACCGCGGTCGAGATCGCCGGCACGGCCCAGTTCCAGGGCAGCGTGCTGGTCGGCAACCCGGCGAGCACCACGACGGTGACCGTGCCGGGCACCGCCGGCCGCTTCTTCACCGCCGGCTCGCTCACCCACGGCGGCACCGGCGGCGGCACGGGCAACGAGTTCCACGCCTACCCGTTCACCGGCGACCTGCCGTCCTGCGCCGTCCCGACCACGACCACCACCACGAGCACCACCGGCACGGGGACCACCACCACGACCACGGTTCCGACGACCACGACCTCCGAATCCACGAGCGGCCCGTCCACCACCACCCGGCCGACCACTGCGACCGCCACCACGACGACCCGTCCGGGCGCGGTGCGGCCGGAGGACCTGGCCGACACCGGTGCGAACACCGCCGGCCCGGTGCTGCTGGGCGGTCTGCTGCTGGTCGCCGGCACGGCCGCGCTGACGCTGACCGCACGCCGCCGCCGCTGACGACCCCCGCCCCGCCTCCGGCGCCGCGGTCCGCCGACCGGTGACATCGGACGTTTGGGCTGAACGGTGGCCGGCCGGCGCGCCGCTCGCTGCCTATAGTCCGGGCGAGATGTTCTGGGAGCGCTCCCAGAACGCGTCCGACGGAAGAGGGACCCTCGATGAGGAGAGTTCTCGCCGGTGTGCTCGCGACCTCGGTCGTCGCCGGCCTGGTCACGTTGGCGGCGCACGCGAGCCCGCGGGCCGCCGCAGACGAACCCGTGGTCGTCGTCTCCAGCACGTTCGACGACGGCACGGCGCAAGGCTGGACGGGTCGTGCCGGTGAAGCGGTGGAGCCGAGCACCGCGGTGGCCCGCAGCGGCACCCACAGCCTCGCGGTCGGCGGTCGCGCCCAGACCTGGCAGGGACCCACGCTGAACCTGCTGGGCAAGGTGCAGAAGGGCATCCGCTACGACCTGTCGGTGTGGGTCCGCCTCGCGGCGGGCGAAGCGCTGACCCAGGCGCGGCTGTCGGTCGAACGCCAGACCGCCGGCACGCCGAGCTACGACCAGGTCGTCGGCGACACCGCGGTCACCGCCGACGGCTGGGTCAACCTCCGCGGCAGCTACACCCTCGCCGCCGACGTCGACTTCCTCACCACCTACGTCGAGCTGGGCAGCGCCACGGCGTCCCTGCACATCGACGACTTCTCGCTGTCCTACACCCCGCTGCCGCCGATCCAGACCGACATCCCGGCGCTGAAGGACGTGCTGGCCGACCACTTCGCGGTGGGCGCGGCGGTCGGGAACGCCGAGCTGCTCAACAACCACGGGCAACTGCTCGCCAGGCACTTCAACTCGATCACGCCCGGCAACACGCTGAAGTGGGACGCCACCGAGCCCTCCGAGGGCACGTTCCGCTTCGCCGACGCCGAGGAGCTCGTTGCCTGGGCGAAGGCCAACGGCGCCGCGGTGCGCGGGCACACGCTGGTCTGGCACCAGCAGACGCCCGCGTGGGTGTTCAAGGACGCGGCCGGCAACGACATGACCGCGACCCCGGAGAACAAGGCGCTGCTGCTGTCCCGGCTGGAGGCGCACATCCGCGGTGTCGTCGGCCACTTCGGCGCGGACATCCCGGTGTGGGACGTGGTCAACGAGGTGATCGACGAGAACCAGGCCGACGGCCTGCGCCGCAGCAAGTGGTTCGAGATCACCGGACTGGACTACCTGCGCACGGCGTTCCGGGTGGCCCGCGAGGTCGCGCCGAACGCCAAGCTGGTGATCAACGACTACAACACCAACGTCCCGGCCAAGCGCGACAAGCTGTACGACCTGGTGGTGAAGCTGCGCGCGGAGGGCGTGCCGATCGACGCGGTGGGCCACCAGATGCACGTCAACGTGCAGTGGCCGTCGATCGCCGAGACCGACGCGATGCTGGCCAAGTTCGTGCCGCTGGGCATCGACCAGCAGATCACCGAGATGGACGTCTCGATCTACACCGACAACAGCCAGTCCTACCCGACGCCGCCGGCCGACGTGCTGCTCACCCAGGCGTACCGGTACCGCGACTTCTTCGAGCTGTACAGGAAGTACTCGCAGCACATCAGCTCGGTGACGGTGTGGGGGCTCGCGGACGACAACACGTGGCTGGACAGCTTCCCGGTGACCCGCAAGGACCACCCGCTGCTGTTCGACACGCGGTTGCAGGCCAAGGGCGCGTACTGGGGCGTGGTGGACCCGAGCCGGATCACGACGACGACCACGACCACGACTACCACCACCACGACTACCACCACGACCACGACGTCCATGACGATGCCGCCGGTGACGTGCACGGTCGACTACAAGGTCGGCAGCCAGTGGCAGGGCGGCTTCCAGGCGGAGGTGCGGATCACCAACGCGACCACCAGGTCGATCACGCCGTGGACGGTGACCTGGTCGTTCCCCGACGGTCAGCGGATCACCCAGCTGTGGTCGGGCGTGCACACCCAGGACGGCGCGGCGGTGACCGTGCGCAACGCGTCCTGGAACGGCACGCTGCCGCCGGGCGGCTCGACGTCGTTCGGCTTCCTCGGCAGCTGGGCCGGGGCGAACGGCAAGCCGACCGCGTTCAGCCTGAACGGGGCGGCCTGCCGGAGCTGACGGGTCAGTCCTCGACCACCTTGTAGTACCGGACGGGGGTGTAGCCGGCGGCCGTCTGCGCCGTCCACTTCCGCTCCACCGGCGGCGCGCCGTCGGGGCCGGTCTGCTCGCGCACGACCGGCTCCGACTTCGCGTCGTCGGCCCACCGCACGAACAGCGCCGCGTGCCCGTCGTTGACGAGGGCGTCGCCGGGGCGGAGGTCGGCGCGCGGCACCTCGGTGGAGACGTCGCGCAACGTCGTCGTGGTGCGGGAGTGGGTCAGGCCCCAGGCCATCGAGACGTAGCCGGAGCAGTCGGCGCGGTAGCTGCCGTACTCGTTGCGGTGACAGGTCCGCTGGCTGTAGGGCACCTGCTCGTCCAACCAGGACTGCGACCGGGCCTGCGTCTCGGCGCGTGCCGTCGCCCGGTCCTCCGGGGCCGTCTCGCAGGCGATCAGCGCGCCGGGGTCCGCGGTCGCGTGCGCGACCGGCGCCTGGAGCGCCGCCGCGCAGGCGAGCACGGCGATCAGGGTGCGGGTGCTCATCGAACCCCCTCGGGATCGTGGTGTGCCGCGGGTGCCGGCCGCGGCGTCGACAACACGAGGTTTCCCCGCGTTCGGGCCGGTAGTGCCGAACCACCCGGCCGGGTGGTCCGCCGCCCGCGCCGTTTCGCCGGGGGCGGCGGGGGTAGTCGGACGGCGTTCGCAGTGGACGTCCGAAGGGGACCGGCATGCGGGTCGTCATCGTCGTGGCCGCCGTCCTCTGCGCCGCGGTCGGGTGCGGCGGTGAGGCGGGGTCCGGCCGGGCCGGTTCGCCGACGCCGGAGGCGGGCAGCCGGGACGTCGGCGTGCTGGCCGCGGCGGAGGCGGCGGACACGGCGTTCACCTACGACCAGGCCGCCGCGCCGGCGGGCGCGCAGCTCGCGCTGGAAGTGGTCGAGGGCGACGGCACGACGACCGTGCGGCTGGCCGCCGACCTGCTCCAGCCGAACCGCGGCTACGCCGCCCACGCGCACACCGACCCGTGCGGCCGCAAGAGCACCGACGCCGGGCCGCACTACCAGCACGAGATCGACCCGGCCGCGACGCCGGAGCGGCCGTCGGTCGACCCGGCGTACGCCAACCCGCGCAACGAGATCTGGCTGGAGCTGGTCACCGACGGCCAGGGCAACGGCCGGGCCGAGACCACCGTGCCGTTCACCTTCGGCGACCGCGTGCCGGGCTCGATCGTGCTGCACGAGCAGCCCAAGACCGAGACCGCGCAGGGCCGGGCGGGCAGCGCCGGCGGCCGGGTCGCCTGCCTGACCGCCTCGTTCCGCTGAGCCCGCGCGGCCCGGCGGCGCTAGCCGTCGAGTTCGGTCGGGGTGGCGATGACGTCCACCATCGCGCCGTTGCGCAGGACGGTGACGGGCAGCGGCAGGCCGATCGCCTCGGCGAACAGCTGCCGCTGGATGCCCTGCGCGTCGCCGACCGGCGTCCGCGCCACGCTGAGCACCAGGTCGCCGTCGCGCAGGCCCGCCCGCTCGGCCGGACCGCCGGGCACCACCTGCACCAGCCGCACGCCCGCGCGTTGCCCGGTGCGCTCGGCGACGGCGTCCGGCAGGGGAGCGGGCGCGCCGACCACGCCCAGGTAGGCCCGGCGCACGCGACCCTCGACCAGCAGCGTCGACAGGATCCGCCGGGTGGTGCTGTTCATCGGGATCGCGAGCCCCAGGCCGATGCCCGCCAGCGCGGTGTTGATGCCGACCACCTCGCCGGCGGAGTCGGCCAGCGCGCCGCCGGAGTTGCCCGGGTTGAGCGCGGCGTCGGTCTGGATCACGTCCTCGATCACCCGTCCCGCCCGGCCGTTGCGCACCGGCACCGCGCGGCCGAGCGCGCTCACCACCCCGGCGGTCACCGAACCGGCCAGGCCCAGCGGGTTGCCGACGGCGATGACCAACTGGCCGACCTGCAACGCGTCCGCGTCGCCGAACCGCGCCGCGCCGGGCGCGTCACCGCCGGCCCGGAGCACCGCCAGGTCGGCCAGCGGATCCGCGCCGACCACCGTGAACGGCGACTCGGACCCGTCGGCGAACACCGCCGTCCCGTCCCGGTCCCCGCCGACGACGTGCGCGTTGGTCACCAGGTGGCCCTCGTCGGTGAACACGACGGCCGACCCCGTGCCGCGCGGCATGCGCACGCTCGCGACGTGGGGCGTGACCGACTTCGCCACCGCGATCACGGCGCGCGAGTAGGCGTCCAGCGGATCCATCGCGCCTCCCCGGTCAGACGATCACGGGATCCATCGTGCTCCCTGGCGGACCGCGCTGTCCGGGGCGTTCGCGGACAGCGGACTCCCCGGACAGCGGACCTAGGGAACAGCGGGCTCCCCGGCGGTGGGGGTTCGGCACCATCGCCGCCGGGGCACCACGACTCGTCACCGAGACCTGCACCGCCTTCGTCCACTTCCCGGACAGCCCTCGACCCCGGGGCGCGGGACCGCCTCGGCCGGCGCGCACGGGACCGGGCGGAACCCGCCCCGGTTCAGCGGCGCAGCAGCATCGCCAGGTCGATCGCGTTCGCCATCGCCTCCGTGCCCGCGTCGTTCGGGTGCAGGTGGTCGCCGCTGTCGTAGGCCGGGTTCAACGTGGCCGGGTCGCCGGGCACGGCGGTCGCGGCGGCGAAGTCGATCACGCCGTCGAACTCGCCGGAGGTGCGGATCCAGTCGTTGAGCGCACGCCAGGTCGCCTCGCGCTCCTCGGTCCAGACGAACGACCCCTTGAACGGCAGGATCGTGCCCCCGTACACCTTCACGCCCGCGGCCCGCGCCTGCCCGATCACGTCCCGGTGCCCCGCGATCAGGTCCTCGGCCGAGGCGCTGTAGCCGATGTCGTTGACCGCCTCCAGCAGGATCATCGCCTTCACCCCGGTCTGCGACAGCACGTCCCGCCGCACCCGCGTCACGCCCGCCACGCCCCAGTACGGCTCGTCGCGGTCGGCGATGAGGCGGTTGCCGCCCAGGCCCGCGTTCACCACGGACAGCGTGCGGCCCGGCACCGCGTTCAACCGCCGCGCCAGGAAGTCCGGCCAGCGCCGGTTCGCGTTGCCGGTGGTGTTGGCGGTGTCGGTGATCGAGTCGCCGAACGCCACCACCGTGCCCGCGACGCGCCCGGCGGGCGCGACGTCCACGCCGCTGACCGCCATCCAGCACGGCGTGCCCCGGAACCCGCCCGACAGCGCCCCGGTCCGGTCGCCCGGCGCGAGGTAGTTGCCCTGCGCGGTGAACGGGTGGTTGGTCAGCGGCCCGGTGGCCTCCGGCAGGTACGCGCTCACCAGGAGCGTGGACAGCGCCTCCACGCGCAACCGGACCGGGTCGCTGAACAGCTCCTGCCCGACCGGCACCGTGACGCTCCGCCGGCCCCGGAACGTCAGCTCGCGCAGCGTGCCGGGCACCGCCGCGTCACCGGACGCCTGCACGGCGACCGACGCCCGGCCGACCCGCAGCGGCGCGGCCCCGAACGCGTTGGTCAGCCGGACCCGCACCGAGTCGCCGCCCGCGCTGAGGAACACGACGTTGCGGACGGTCTGGTCGCGCAGCCCCTCGCCCGCCGGGCAGTCGCTCCACGGGATCCCGCTGCCGACCACGGGGCTCGCCGCCCAGCCGGCCACCCAGGGCTTGCCGTGCGCGGAGGCGGTGGGCGGCAGCACGGCCGCCGCCACGAGCGCGGCGACCACGGCCGCCTTCCCGACGTGTCTTGCCATGGAGGTCTCCCAACGCCAGTCGTCAGTGGTGGCGTCGCCGACGGTGGCAGCGGTGGGATTAACCGGTCAAGCAGGCCACGACGAGCGGCGTGATCGTTGCGACGAGTGGCCCGGCTTACGTGTTAAGCACGGCGTGGTCGGGCAGCGCGCGGGCCACGTCGTGCGGGGACGGCATGGCGGCCACCTCGTCGGCGACGACCCGCGCGGCGGCGCGCACGGCCTCGTCGGCGAGCAGCCGCTTGGCCGTGGCCGTCACGGCCTCCGAGGTCACGTCGGCGCCCACGAGCCGGTCGCCCAACCCGGCCTCGGCCACCAGTTCCGCGTTGCCGAACTGGTCCGCCGCCTGCGGCACGACGAGCTGCGGCACGCCCGCGGCGAACCCGCCCAGGGTCGTGCCCGCGCCGCCGTGGTGCACCAGGAGGTCCACGTGCGGCAGCAGGTCGGCCTGCGGCACCCACGGCAGCGCCACGACGTGGTCGGGCAGCTCGCCGAGCGCCCCCACCTCCGTCCGCGGACCGACCGACACGATCACCTTGGCGCCCAGCGCCGCGACGCCCTCGACCACGGTGCGCAGCACCCCTTCCGCGCCGAACAGCGTGCCCAACGTCAGGTACACCAGGGGTTCGCGGTGGTCGCGCACCCAGGACGGCAGCTCGCCGGGCTCGCTGAACGCCACCGGCCGCAGCGGGGCGCGGCGCGTCGGCGAGGCCGCGAACTCCGGGTTCTGCAACGACGGCGGGCAGATGTCGAGGTAGGGGTTGCCGAGCACCATGGTGTCGCGCTCGGGCACCTCGACGCCCAGTTCCGCGGCGAGTTCGGCGAGGTGGCGGCGCGCGGGCTCGGCGAACTCGGGCTCCTGGAGCATCCGGCCGGTCGAGTGGCACAGCGCGGGCACGCCCGCCGCCTTCGCGGCCAGCCCCGCGCCGGGGTTGCCGAACTCGTGCACGACGAGGTCGAACGCGCGGTCGGCGAGCACCGGCGCGAGGCCGGTGGCGAAGCTGCGCGGCAGGACCGAGGCGAACGTGTACGCGATCCGCTCGGGGTCGGCCTCCCGCGGCGTGCCCGGCAGGGTCCGGCCGATCGCGATCTCGAACGCCTCGCGCGGCGCCATGCCGCCGACGACGTGCTCGATGCCGCGCGAGGTGAGGGTCCGCTCGAACGCGGCGCCGGTGAAGAAGGCGACCTCGTGGCCCAGCTCGCGGGCGGCGATCGCGAGCGGCAGCAGGGGGTAGGTGTGGCCGTACAGGCCGAGGCTGGAGAAGAGGATGCGCACCGGTCGGAGCGTAGGTCAGGCGACCGCGCCGGCCATCGGACTTCGTTCGGGGACCTTCCCGCAGCGCCCGCCCGGCCGCGACCCCTCGGCGCGGCCGGGCGGGCGGCGGGCTCAGGCGTGGTCGGGCAGCGTGCGGGCCACGTCGTGCGGGGACGGCATGGCGGCCACCTCGTCGGCGATCGCCCGCGCGGCGGCGCGCACGGCCTCGTCGGTCAGCAGGTGGCGGGCCTTGGCGGCGACCACCTCGGCGGTGAGGTCCGCGCCGAGCACCTGGTCGCCCAGCCCGGCCTCGGTCACCATCGCGGCGTTGCTGAACTGGTCCGCGCCCTGCGGCACGACGAGCTGCGGCACGCCCGCGCCGAACGCGCCCATCGTGGTGCCGCTGCCGCCGTGGTGCACGACGAGGTCCACGTGCGGCAGCAGGTCCGCCTGCGGCACCCACGGCAGCACGGCGACGTGGTCGGGCAGCCCGCCGAGCGCGGCGGTGTCCACCGTCGGGCCGGCGGCCACCAGCACCCGGCCGCCCAGCGTGGCCAGGCCGTCGATCGCGGTGCGCAGCACGCCCGGGTCGCCGAACGCGGTGCCCAGCGTCAGGTAGACGAGCGGTTCGCGGTGGTCGAACACCCAGGGCGGCAGCTCGCCCGGCTCGGCGAACGGCACCGGCCGCAGCGGGATCCGGTTCGTCGCGGTGGCGAGGAACCCCTTGTCCTGCACCGAGGGCGGGCAGATGTCGAGGTAGGGGTTGCCGAGCGTCATGAGGTTGTCCTCGGGCATCCCGACGCCCAGGTCGGCGGCGACCGCGAGGAGGTGCCTGGTCGCCGCGTCGGCGAACTCGTCCTCCTGCCACATCCGGCCGAACGAGTGGCACACGCCCGGCACGCCGGCCACCTTGGCGGCCAGGCCCGCGCCGGGGTTGCCCACCTCGTGCACGACCAGGTCGGGCTTGCGGTCGGCGAGCACGGGCGCGAGGTCGCGGGCGAAGGCGCGCGGCAGCACCGAGGCGAACGCGGCCGCGATCCGCTCGGGGTCGGCCTCCTGCGGCTTGCCCGGCGGCACGCCCTCGTTCGCGATGGCGAACGCCTCGCGCAGGTCCATGCCGCCGACGATGTGCTCGATGCCGTGCGGGGTCAGGGCGTTCGCGAACGCCGCGCCGGTGAAGTAGCTGACGTCGTGCCCCAGCTCGCGGGCGGCGATCGCCAGCGGCAGCAGGGGGTAGGTGTGCCCGTGTAAGCCCAGGCTGGAGAAGAGGATTCGCACTGGTTCGAGCGTAGCGAGGTCATTTCCACAACGGGTGAATTTCGTCCCTTTTCACCCGGACGAGGCGAAGATCACTCACGACCGGTCGGTGCGGCCGGGATCTCGGGACCGCACCGCCGCGGTCGCGTCGGTGATCCGGTCGGGACCCGCGGGCCCGCTCCGGCGCGCCGGTCGGCAACCGCGTCCGTCCGGCGGGGCCGGTCGGGGGACCGCGTGCCACCTCCGCGGGCGGGGAGGCGCGCATCCGCTCCGGCGCGTCGGCCGGCAACCGCCGATCCGCGTGCGCGCGCCGGTCGGCGACTCGCCCGGTGCGGCTCAGGCGTAGTCAAGCAGGACGCCCGCCACATCGTGCGGCGACGGCATGGCGGCGACCTCGTCGGCCATGGCCCGGGCCGCGTCGCGCACCGCGTCGTCGGCGAGCAGGCGGCGCGCCTTGGCGGCGACCACCTCGGCGGTCAGCTCCGCGCCGAGCACCCGGTCGCCCAACCCGGCCTCGGTCACCATCGCGGCGTTGGCGAACTGGTCCGCGCCCTGCGGCAGGACCAGGTGCGGCACGCCCGCGCCGAACGTGCCCATCGTGGTGCCCGCGCCGCCGTGGTGGACCACGAGGTCGGCGTGCGGCAGCAGGTCGCCCTGCGGCAGCCACGCCCGCACGGTCACGGTGTCCGGCAGGTCGCCCAGCTCGTCCACCCCCACGAGCATGGAGGTGGACACGAGCACCCGCACGCCCAGCGCGGCGAGGCCGTCGATCGCGGTGCGGAGCACGCCCGCCGTGGTGAACGCCGTGCCCAGGGTCAGGTACACGAGCGGTTCGCGGTGGTCCAGCACCCACGGCGGCAGCCCGCCCGGCTCGGCGAACTGCACCGGCCGCAGCGGCACCCGGTCCGTCGCCGTGGCGAGGAAGTCCCGGTCCTGCACGGACGGCGGGCACAGGTCGAGGTAGGGGTTGCCGAACCGCATCACGTCCCCGTCGGGCACCTCCACCCCGTACCCGGCGGCGACCTCGGCCAGGTGCCGGCGGATGTCCGCCACGGGTCCGCTGGGCTTCCAGTACCGGCCGAACGAGTGGCACACCGCCGGCACGCCCGCCGCCTTCGCCGCGACCGCCGCGCCGACGTTCGCCACCTCGTGCACGACCAGGTCGGGCTTGCGGTCGGCGATGACCTGCGCGAGGTCCGCCGCGTACCGGCTCGCCAGGATCCGGCCGAACACGGCCGAGACCCGCCGGGGGTCGAAGTCCGGCTCCTTGCGCGCCGCCGGGCCGGCGTTGCCGAGCTCGAACGCCTCCAGCATGTCCATCCCGCCCGTGACGTGCTCGATGCCCTGCGCGGTGAGCGTCGGCGCGAACCTGTCGGTGGTCACGAACGCGACGTCGTGGCCCAGTTCGCGCGCCGCGACGGCGAGGGGCACGAGGGGGAATGTGTGTCCGTGCGAGCCGAGGCTCGAGAAGAGGATTCTCACGCGTGAGACCCTGTCGCGTCCGGGCCGGTGCGGAAGGGTTACCGGTCGGTCACTGCGGACCGGGCCGGGATGACTTCGGCTCGGGCGGCGCGGCCAGTTCCGCCCGCACCGCGACGGTCGCCTCGATGCTGGCGGCCAGGAAGCGGGCGACCACCTCCCGGTCCGCGTCGCTGAACCCCTCCCACGCCCGGGTGAACGCGGTGTCCAGCGGGCCGAAGAAGCGGCGGCCCAGCTCCAGCGCCTTGTCCGGCACGCGCAGCTCGACCTTGCGGCGGTCGTGCGGGTTGCGGGCGCGTTCGACGTGCCCGGACGCCTCCAGCCGGTCCAGCACGGACGTGGTCGCGGACGCGCTGAGGTGCAGGGCCTCGGCCAGCCTGCTCGGCGACATCGGCGCGCCGCTCCACCGGGCGTCCATGATGAGCGCGAGGGCGTTGAGGTCGGTGCGATGCATGCGCTGCCGCTCGCCGAACAGCTCCGCGAAGCGGTCGGTTTCGACCGTGAGCTGCCGGAGCAACCTGACCAGGACCGAGTTGTCCACCACGCGCCCTCCCGTTATTGTTTCGACGGTCGAACTATTGGATCGTCGAACCATGTGACCTCGGAGGTCATTCTCCCGTGACCGCGACCCCGTCCCGCACCCGTTGGCTGCTGCCCGCCCTGGTGGCGGTCGCGTGGCTGGCGCTCGGCGGCTTCTCCGGCCCGTTCGCGGGCAGGCTGAGCGAGGTGGCGGTCAACGACAGCACCGCGTTCCTCCCGTCGTCCGCCGAGGCCACCGAGGTGTCCGAGCGGCTCAAGGCGTTCGGGGACGCGCGCGGCCTGCCCGCGGTCGTGGTCGCCGAGCGGCCCTCCGGCCTCACCCCGGCCGACCGCGACTACCTGGGCGGCCGGGACTTCCCGGGCGAGGCGTCGCCGGTCATCCCGTCCACCCGGGACGACCAGGCCGCGCAGGTGGTCGTCGTGGTCGACCCGAACGACCCCGCGGGCGCGGTGGAGCGGATCCGCGAGCAGCTCGCCGACCCGCCGGACGGGCTCACCGTGCTGGTCGCGGGACCCGCCGCGCAGGTGGCCGACCTGAAGGAGGCGTTCGGCGGCATCGACGGCCTGCTGCTGCTGGTCGCCGGGGCGGTGGTGGCGCTGATCCTGGTGCTCGTCTACCGCAGCCCGCTGCTCCCGCTGGTCGTGCTGCTGTCCGGGGTGTTCGCGCTCGGCCTGGCGAGCCTCGCGGTGTACCTGCTCGCCGACGGCGGCGTGATCGACCTCAACGGGCAGAGCCAGGGCATCCTGTTCATCCTCGTGTTCGGCGCGGCCACGGACTACGCGTTGCTGCTGGTGTCCCGGTTCCGCGAGGAGCTGCGCGACACCGACGACCGCTACCGGGCGATGCGGGTGGCGTGGCGGGCCACGATCGAGCCGATCGCCGCGTCCGCGGGCACCGTCGTGCTCGGCGTGCTGTGCCTGCTGTTCAGCGACCTCAACTCGAACAAGGGCCTCGGCCCGGTCGCCGCGATCGGCATCGGCGCGGCGCTGCTCGCCTCGGTGACGTTCCTGCCCGCCGTGCTGGTGCTGCTCGGCCGGTCCGCGTTCTGGCCGCGGCGGCCGGAACTCGGCTCGCCGCACCCGGAGGCGAGCGGGCTGTGGGCGCGGGTGGCGCGCCTGATCTCCGCCCGGCCGCGCGCCACGTGGGTCGTCACCACGCTGGTGCTGCTGGTCGGCGTGGCGTTCGTGCCGCAGCTCAAGGCGTCCGGCACGGCCCAGTCCGACGTGTTCCTCACCGACGTCGACTCGGTGGCGGGCCAGGAGGTGCTGTCCCGGCACTTCCCGGGCGGCAGCGGCACGCCGGCCGTGGTGCTCGCCCGCGCCGGGCAGGCCGAGGCCGTGGCGCGGGCGGCGGACGTGGCCGGCGTGTCCGAGGTGCGGCCGGCGGGCGAGGCCGAGGGTTTGGTGCGGCTGGACGTCGTGCTGGACGACCCGGCGGACTCCGAGGCGGCCGTGGCGACGGTCCAGCGGCTGCGGGACGCGGTCCGGGCCGTGCCGGACGCCAACGCCAAGGTCGGCGGCCCCACCGCCACCCAGCTCGACACGCAGACCACGTCCGAGCGCGACCGGCTGGTGATCATCCCGATCGTGCTGCTGGTGATCTTCATCGTGCTGTCGCTGCTGCTGCGGTCGCTGCTCGCGCCGTTGCTGCTGATCGCCACGGTGGTGCTGTCGTTCGCCGCGACCATGGGCGTGGCGGCGCTGGTGTTCAACGGGATCTTCGACTTCCCGGGGGCCGACCCGGTGGTGCCGCTGTTCGGGTTCGTGTTCCTGGTGGCGTTGGGGATCGACTACAACATCTTCCTCATGACGCGGGTCCGCGAGGAGTCCCGCGAGCTGGGCACCCGGCAGGGCGTGCTGCGCGGGCTGACCATCACCGGCGGGGTGATCACGTCGGCGGGCGTGGTGCTCGCGGCGACGTTCTCGGCGTTGGCGGTGCTGCCCATCCTGTTCCTGGCGCAGATCGCGTTCATCGTGGCGTTCGGCGTGCTGCTGGACACGTTCGTGGTGCGGTCGCTGCTGGTCCCGGCGCTGGCCGTGGACGTGGGCCGGCGCGTCTGGTGGCCCTCCGCGCTCGCCCGGAAGGGTGACTGACCGCCGGCGTGTCACAGTTCCCGCGGGCCGCCTCGTCCTCCTTGTGCCAGGTTGGGACGGGACGAAGGACGGACGATGAAGATCGTGGTCGTGGGCGGGACGGGCGCGGTGGGGCGCCGGGTGGTCGACGAGGTGACGCGGACCGGGCACGAGCCCGTCGTGGTCAGCCGCGCCGCGGGCGTGGACCTGCTGACCGGCGAAGGGCTCGACGCGGCCTTCGGGGGCGCGGACGCGGTGATCGACGTGTCCAACCCGCCCGGCTGGCAGAGCCCGGACGAGGTGGTGCGGTTCTTCACCGAGGGCACCCGGCACGTGGTCGACTCGGCGGCGCGCGCGGGCGTGCGGCACCTGGTGGTGCTGTCGATCGTCGGCTCCGACGTGGTGGACCTCGACTACTACCTCGGCAAGCGGAAGCAGGAAGCGCTGGTCACGGCCGGTCCGGTGCCGTGGACCGTGCTGCGGGCGACGCAGTTCTTCGAGTTCGCCGGCCAGGTGCTGGCGGGCGCGACGGGGCCGGTCGCGCAGGTGCCGCCGATGCTCTCGCAGCCGGTGTCCACCTCCGACGTGGCGGCCCGCCTGGTGGAGCTGGCGACGGGCGAGCCGCAGGGCCTCACCACGCCGATCGCCGGGCCGGAGCGCATCCGGCTGGTCGACATGGCACGGCGGCTCGTCGCCCGCAGGGGTGACGCGCTGGAGGTCGAGGAGGCGGGGGAGGGCCCGGAAGGGCTGGCCACGGGCGCGCTGTGCCCGCAAGGCGACTACACCGAGGGCAAGCGGACGTTCGCCGAGTACCTGGAGACGGTGGGCGCGTGACCGACCCCGCCGCCGCTCCCGCCGCTCCCGCCGCCGACCCGGCCCTTGCCGACCCTGCCGCGGACCGTGTCGCCCCTGCCGCGGACCGTGTCGCCCCTGCCGCGGACCGTGACGCCGTTGCGGACCGTGTCGCCGCCGCCGAACCGGCCGCCGCCGGGCCCGTTGCGGACCGCGTCGCCGAGCTGGCCGCCGAGTACACCCGGATCAGGCCGCGCCTGGTCGGCGTGGCGTACTCGCTGGTCGGCACGGTCGCCGAGGCGCAGGACGTGGTGTCGGACTGCTGGCTGCGGCTGACCGCCGCGGACGGGCGGGAGCGCGTCCGCGACGTCGAGGCGTGGGCGGTGGTGGCGGTGGCCCGGCGCGCGGTGGACGTGCTGCGGTCGGCCAGGGCGAGGCGCGAGGAGTACGTCGGGCCCTGGCTGCCGGAGCCGCTGGTGGCGGTCGCCGAGGACCCGGCGGAACGGGTCACGCTGGACGACACGGTGAGCTTCGCGCTCATGGTCGTGCTGGAGACGCTCACCCCGGCCGAGCGCACCACGTGGGTGTTGCACGAGGTGTTCGGCCTGTCGTTCCCGGAGGTCGCCGCCGTGGTCGGCCGCAGCCCGGCGGCGGTGCGGCAGCTCGCCGTGCGGGCGCGGGCGCACGTCGCCGCCGGCGCGCCGAGGGTGGACGTCGGCAGCGCCGAGCACCGCCGGGCGGTCGACGCGTTCCTCCGCGCGGTCGGCCACGGCGACCTGGCCGGCCTGCTGGCCGTGCTCGACCCGGACGTCGTGCTGACCAGCGACGGCGGCGGCCTGCACGGCGTGGCCCGCCGCCCGGTGCTGGGCGCGGACCGGGTGGCGCGGTTCCTCGTGGGCGTGCGCCGCAAGATGCCGGCGGACCAGCGCATCGCGCCGCTGACCGTGAACGGCGGGCCGGGGTTCGCCGTGCTCATCGGCGCGGCCACCCGGTTCGTCTGCTCGTTCACCCTCCACAACGGACGCGTCACGCGGGTGGACATGGTGGTGGCCCCCGACAAGCTGCCGCGCGCGCTGGACCTCTGACGCGCGGGCGCGCCCGGCGAAATTCCCGGCCCCGGGGCATGGCGCGGGAGCTGATCGTGAAGTAGAAATAGCCAACCTCACATCGCCAACGCCCGACCGCCCCGGACGAGAGAGCGCTCTCACGTGCGGGAGGCGGTCGGCACCACCACCCCAGAGGCATGTCAATGACGATCATGCGCCACGCCAGACGTGGGAGCGCTCACACGGGTTTGCGCCGGGTGCTCGTGCTCGGACTCGCCCTCGCCGCCGCCACGGCCGCCGCACCGGGGGCGAGCGCCGACCCGCCCCGGCGCGGTTCGACCGACCTCGGCGTCAACGTCAAGGTCTTCGACCCGTCCATGCCGGTCGCCGAGATCCAGGCCGCCCTCGACGCGACCCACGCCGCCCAGGTCGACAACGAGATGGGCACCCGGCGGTACGCGTACCTGTTCAAGCCCGGCCACTACGGCACCGCGGAGCAGCCGCTGCAGCTCAAGGTCGGCTACTACACCGAGATCGCCGGCCTCGGCGCGTCGCCCACCGACGTGGTGATCAACGGCAAGGTCGAGGTCTACAACCGCTGCCTGGCCGACGGCGGCACCGGCAACTGCCTGGCGCTGGTCAACTTCTGGCGCACGCTGGGCAACCTGACGATCAACATCGACGGCAAGGGCCAGGACGGCTGCCGCTCCGGGGCGAACTTCTGGGCCGTGTCCCAGGCCGTGTCGCTGCGCAGGCTCAACGTCACCAGCGGCACGTTCACGCTGATGGACTACTGCACCGCGGGCCCGCAGTACGCCAGCGGCGGCTTCATCGCCGACTCCCGGCTGCCGTCCGTGGTCAACGGTTCGCAGCAGCAGTGGCTGACCCGCAACAGCGAGCTGGGCAGCTGGTCGAACGGCGTGTGGAACCAGGTGTTCTCCGGGGTCGCGGGCGCGCCCGACGACTCGGCGTTCCCGAACCCGCCGTACACCACGCTCGACACCACCCCGGTGAGCCGCGAGAAGCCCTACCTGTTCGTGGACGACAAGGGCCGGTACAACGTGCGCGTGCCGGCGGCGCGCAAGAACACCAGCGGCGTCTCGTGGGCCGACGGCCCCACCCCGGGCCGCACGATCCCGCTGTCGGAGTTCTTCGTCGCCGAGCCGGGCGACTCCGTGCGCGACATCAACAACCAGCTCGCCCGCGGCAAGCACCTGCTGCTCACGCCGGGCGTGTACGACATCGCACGCAGCATCGAGGTCAAGCGCGCCGACACGGTCGTGCTCGGCCTCGGGCACGCCACCCTGACCGCCGTGGACGGCGCGATCCCGCTGGACGTCGCGGACGTGCCGGGCGTCGTCGTCGCCGGGGTCACGATCGACGCGGGCACCGAGCTGTCGCCGGTGCTGCTGCGCGTGGGCAAGAAGCACGGCCACCGCCCGTCGAACCCGGCCAACCCGACCACGCTGTCCGACGTCTACTTCCGGGTCGGCGGTCCGCACGTCGGCAAGGTGGACACCGCGCTGGAGGTCAACAGCGACCACGTGCTCATCGACCACACCTGGGTGTGGCGGGCCGACCACGGCGTCGAGGGCTTCACCGACACCCAGCGGTGGAACACCAACACCGGGCTCACCGGCGTGGTCGTCAACGGCGACGACGTGACCGCGACCGGGCTGTTCGTGGAGCACTTCCAGCGGCACAACACGGTGTGGAACGGCGAGCGCGGCACGGTCGTGCTCTACCAGAACGAGCTGCCCTACGACCCGCCGACGCAGGCCGACTGGATGAAGGGCGACGTCGAGGGCTGGGCCGGCTACAAGGTCGGCGACCGGGTGAAGAAGCACACCCTGCACGGCGGCGGCGTGTACGTGTTCAACCAGAACAACCCGTCGATCCACACCGAGAACGGCTTCGAGGTGCCGGAGACGCCGGGCGTGCGGCTGCACCACATCATGACGGTCAACCTCAGCGCGGGCGTGATCGACCACGTGGTCAACGGCGTGGGCGGCCCGGCCGACATGACCAACGTGGGCGCTCCGGTCTACATCGCGGAGTACCCGCTGCCGTGACGCCGCCGAGCGGTGCCCGACCCGCGCCGGGCCGGGCACCGCTCGCGGGTCACCCGCGGATCGCGCCGGCCGGCACCGCTCTCCGGTCACCCGGGGGCCGTGTCGGCCGGCATCGCGCTTCGGTCCCCTCGGGGGCCGCGCCGGCGGGCACCGCTCTCCGGTCACCCGGGGGCCGTGCCGGCCGGCATCGCGATCCGGTCGGCCGCAGGTCGGTCAGCCGCAGACCGCGCCGCCCGAGGCGGAGCCGACGAGCTTGGCGTACTTCGCCAGCACGCCCCGCTCGTACCGGGCGGGCAGCGGGGACCAGCCCTCGCGGCGGGCCTCCAGTTCGGCCGGGTCGACGCCCAGGTCGAGCGTGCCGTTGGCGACGTCGAGCGTGATCGGGTCGCCGTCGCGGACGAACGCGATCGGCCCGCCGTCCACCGCCTCCGGCGCGACGTGGCCGACGCACAGCCCGGTCGTGCCGCCGGAGAACCGGCCGTCGGTGAGCAGCAGGACGTCCTTGCCCAGGCCCGCGCCCTTGATCGCGGCCGTGATGGCGAGCATCTCCCGCATCCCCGGCCCGCCCTTGGGCCCCTCGTAGCGGATGACCACGACGTCGCCCGCGGTGATCGTGCCGTCCTCCAGCGCGTCCATCGCCGCGCGCTCGCGGTCGAACACGCGGGCGGTGCCGGTGAACACGTCCGAGTCGAACCCCGCGGACTTGACCACCGCGCCGTCGGGCGCGAGGGAGCCGCGCAGGATCGTGATGCCGCCGGTGCGGTGGATCGGCTCGGCCATCGCGCGCAGCACCGTGCCGTCCGGGTCGGGCGGCGCGATGTCGGCCAGGTTCTCGGCGACCGTGCGGCCGGTGACGGTCAGGCAGTCGCCGTGCAGCAGGCCCGCGTCCAGCAGCGCCTTCATCACCACGGGCACGCCGCCGATGCGGTCCACGTCGGTCATCACGTGCCGGCCGAACGGCTTGACGTCGGCCAGGTGCGGCACCTTCGCGCCGATCCGGGTGAAGTCGTCCAGGCTCAGCTCCACCTCGGCCTCGTGCGCGATGGCCAGCAGGTGCAGCACCGCGTTGGTGGACCCGCCGAACGCCATCACCACGGCGATCGCGTTCTCGAACGCCTCGCGCGTCATGATCTGCCGCGCGGTGATGCCCCGGCGCAGCATCTCCACCACGGCCTGACCCGACTTCCGGGCGAACCCGTCGCGCCGCCGGTCCGTGGCGGGCGGCGCGGCGCTGCCGGGCAGCGACATGCCCAGCGCCTCGGCCGCGCTCGCCATCGTGTTCGCCGTGTACATGCCGCCGCACGCGCCCTCGCCGGGGCAGATGGCCCGTTCGATCAGGTCGACGTCCTCGCGGCTCATCAGGCCCCGCGCGCACGCGCCGACCGCCTCGAACGCGTCGATGATCGTCACCTCGCGCTCGCTGCCGTCGGTGAGCTTGACCCGGCCGGGCAGGATCGAGCCCGCGTAGAGGAAGACGCTGGCCAGGTCGAGCCGCGCGGCCGCCATGAGCATGCCCGGCAGGGACTTGTCGCAGCCCGCGAGCAGCACGGACCCGTCCAGCCGCTCGGCCTGCATGACCGTCTCCACGCTGTCCGCGATGACCTCGCGCGACACCAGGGAGAAGTGCATCCCCTCGTGGCCCATCGAGATGCCGTCGGACACCGAGATCGTGCCGAACTCGAGCGGGTACCCGCCCGCCGCGTGCACGCCGTCCTTGCTCGCCTTGGCGAGCCGGTCCAGCGGGAGGTTGCACGGCGTGATCTCGTTCCACGACGAGGCGACGCCGATCTGGGGCTTGGCCCAGTCCTCGTCACCCATCCCGACCGCCCGCAGCATCCCGCGCGCGGCGGTCCTCTCCAAGCCGTCGGTGACGTCGCGACTGCGCGGCTTGATGTCCGGGGTCTCGTTCATGGACGGAACCTAACGTCCCGGGGTGGGCGTCGCACCGGTGACCGGCCGGTGCGACGCCCACCGCGGGGGCGGCCGGACCGCGCGAGGGTGCCGGACCGCGAGAACCGGACCGCGAGGAACCCGGACCGCGAGCAGCCCGGACCGCGTGAGTGGGCCGGACCGCGCGAGGGCCGCCGGACCGCGAGGGCCGAACCGCGCGAGGGGCCGACCCTGCCGACGCGGCCCCGGCCCCGAACCCGAGCGGCCCGGCCCGCGAACCGCGGCCCCCGGCCCGAACCCTGGTCCCGAACCGCGGCCCCGGCCCCCGGACGCCGACCCTCCGTCAACCGAGCAGGAACACCACCGAGGCCAGGCCGAAGCCCATCAGGCTGATCGTGGTCTCCATGACCGTCCACGTCTTCAACGTGGTCCGCACGTCCATGCCCATCAGGTTGCCGACCAGCCAGAAGCCGGAGTCGTTGACGTGGCTCGCGATCACCGAGCCGGCCGCCAGCGCCAGCACGATCGCGGCCAGCTCGACCGCGCTGAACCCGCCCGCCTGCACCACGGGCTGCACCAGGCCGGCCGCGGTGGTCAGCGCGACCGTGGCCGAACCCTGCGCCACCCGCAACGCGGCGGCGATCACGAACCCGGCCACGAACACCGGCAGGCCGAGGTCGGCCAGGCCGTCGGACAGGGCGTCGCCGATGCCGCCGGCCCGCAGCACCGCGCCGAACATGCCGCCCGCGCCGGTGATCAGGATGACCGCGCACACCGGCCCGAGGGCCGAGTCCACCAGCTTCTCCACCGCCGCCTTGCCGTGCCCGCGGCGCACCCCGAGCACGTAGGACGCCACCAGCACGGTCACCAGCAGGGCGACCGGCGTCGCGCCGAGCGCGCGGGCGACGGCGAACCACGTGGCGTCGCCGTCGACCCACCCCGCCGCCCGCGCGGCGTCCAGGCCGGTGTTGGTGAAGATCATGACCAGGGGGAGCAGCAGCAGCGCGACGACGGTCGCGGGCCGCGGCGGGTCCTGCCGGTCCTCCTCCTGCGGTCCGCCGCTGAGGATCGTCGGCACGGGCAGCACGAGCCGCTTGCCCACCCACAGCCCGTACAGGTAGCTGGTCACGTACCAGGTGGGGATCGACAGCAGCAGGCCGAACGCGATCACCAGGCCGACGTCCGCGCCCAGCAGCTCGGTCGCCGCGACCGGCCCGGGGTGGGGCGGCACGAACACGTGCATCACGGAGAACGCGCCCGCGGCGGGCAGCCCGTACCGCAGCACGCCGCCGCCGAGCCGGCGCGCCACCGCGAACACGATCGGCAGCATCACGACCAGGCCCGCGTCGAAGAAGATCGGGAAGCCGAAGACCAGCGAGCTGACGCCGAGCGCGAGCGGCGCGCGGTGCTCGCCGAACCGGGCGATCAGCGCGTCGGTCAGCGACTGCGCGCCGCCGGTCACCTCGACCAGCCTGCCCAGGATCGCGCCGAGGCCGACCAGCAGCGCGACGCTGCCCAGCGTGGTGCCGAACCCGGTGGTCAGGATCGACACCACCGAGCCCGCCGGGATGCCCGCGGCGAACGCGGTCAGCAGGCTGACCACCACCAGCGCCAGGAACGCGTGCACCCGCAGGTACATGATCAGGATCAGCAGCAGGGCGATCGCGCCCCCGGCGATGCCGAGCAGGGCGCCCGCGCCGAGGGTCTGGACCCAGTCGTCGGTGGTGGTCATCGGCAGCTCCGTCGCTCTCGAAGGGTCAGGGGGTGGGGCCGGCGAGGCGCAGTCCGGCGATCGCGCGGTCGACGATCCGCTCGGGCGGGCCGGCCACGTCGACCGCGACGCCGTCCTCGTCGGGCCGCAGCGGTTCCAGGGCGTCGAGCTGGGACCGCAGCAGGGACGGCGGCATGAAGTGGCCGGACCGGCGGCGCATCCGGTCGCCGATCACGTCCGGGTCGCCGTGCAGGAACAGGAACCGGACCCGCGCGCCCGCCCCGCGCAGCACGTCCCGGTAGGCGTGCTTGAGCGCCGAGCAGGTCACGACCGCGCTGTCGCCCGCGGCGGCGCGCCCGGTGATCCAGTCGCGGATCGCGGCCAGCCAGGGCGCGCGGTCGGCGTCGGTGAGCGGGGTGCCGGCCGACATCTTCGCGATGTTCGCGGCCGGGTGGAACTCGTCCGCCTCGGCCATCGGCCAGCCGAGCCGGTCGGCGAGCGACCGGGCCACCGTGCTCTTGCCCGATCCGGACACGCCCATCACGACCACGCAGGTCGGCTCGGCGCTGGTGGTCATGCGACACCCCTCGGCTGCGACGACGAGACGATCAAAAGTAGTACCTTTGGCGGCGAAAGGTAGCACCTTTGATGCGGTCGAGGAAGGCCGCCCGGGGGATACCCTGCTGCCGTGCCGGTACCACGCCAGGAGGGCGGCGACGCCCTGCACCGCTCCGTGCTCGACACCCTCGGGCTCCAGATCACCAGCGGTGATCTCCCGGAGGGCCGGGTCCTGACCCTCGACGGCATCCGCGAGCGGTTCGGCGTCTCCCGGACGGTGGCCCGCGAGACCATGCGGGTGCTGGAGTCGATGGGCCTGGTGACGTCCCGGCGGCGGGTCGGCATCACGGTGCAGCCCGCGTCGGCGTGGCACGTCTACGACCCGCGGCTGATCTGGTGGCGGCTGGCGGGCCCGCACCGCGACGCGCAGCTGCGGGCGCTCACCGAGCTGCGGATCGCGGTCGAACCCGTGGCGGCGGCGCGGGCGGCGTGGAACGCGTCGGCCGGGGAGCGCGACCGCCTGCTCGACCTGGCCGGGCGGATGCGCCGGCTCGGCGAGGAGGGCCGGCTCGACGAGTTCCTCGAACTCGACGTCGCCTTCCACGCGCTGCTCCTGGAGTCCGGCGGCAACGAGATGTTCGCCGCGCTCACGAACGTGGTGGCCGTGGTCCTGCGCGGCCGGACGAGCCTGGGCCTGATGCCGGAGAAGCCCGTGCCGAGCGCGCTGGACCTGCACGAGGAGGTGGCGCGGGCGGTCGCGTCCCGTCACCCCGAGGCGGCCGAGCTGGCCATGCGCGCCCTGGTGGCCGAGGTGCGCGACGCCGTGGTCCCCGTCAACGGACCCCACGCGGTCCCGCGCTGACCCGGCGCGCGGGACGCCCTAACAGGACTTGGTCCAACCGCACTCCAGCTCGACGGGGTGGTCCGGGGCGGGCGCGATCCGCACCGCGGCCGCGTCCTGCCCGTCCCGGTGGCCCGCCAACCGCACCGCGACGGCGTCCTCGACCGGCTTCGCCGACGTGAGCGTGTTGTTGCTGATCATGGCGAACACCAGCGGGACGCCGTCCGCCGTGGTCACGTACCCGGACAGGGCGCTGACGCCGGTCAGGCTGCCGGTCTTGGCGCGGACGTTGCCCTCGGCCGGCGTGCCGCGCATCCGGTTGCGCAACGTGCCGCCGACCATCCGGTCGCCCGCACCGGCCACGGGCAGCGCGTCGTACCAGCCCGGGAACCACGGCTTCGCCCTGGCCGCGAGCAGCAGTGCGGCCACCTGGTCCGGCGCGACCTGGTCCATCCTGGACAGACCGGAGCCGTCCCGCAGCGACAGCGCCGCCGGGTCCACGCCGAGCCCGGCCAGCCGCGCCGTCATCGCGCGCAGCCCGGCGGTCCAGCTCCCCTCGCCGAACACCGCGCGGCCCGCCGCCTTCACCAGGACCTCGGCGTGCATGTTGTTGCTGAGCTTGAGGAACGGCACCATCAGCCGCGACAGCGGCATCGACAGGTGCTCGGCCAGCACGCGCGCGTCCGCCGGGGTCGCGCCGAGGCCCGTGCCGCCGAGCACCCGCACGCCGTGGCGGGCGAGCGCGTCGTGGAACAGCGACGTGGCGAACCCGGTCGGCTCCCAGACCGTGCTCCACTCCGACACCGCCGCGCCGCCGGCGGGGACCGTGCCGCGCACGTCGATCACGTTGGCCCCGTGCCGGCGCTCGACGGTCACGCTCGACGCCGACCCGGGCGGCCCGGTGACCGCGGTGCTGACCACGGTGACGTAGTCCGTCGGCGGCTCGGTGGTCACGGTCGCGGGCGCGCCCGCCGCGCCGGGCGCGACGCGCACGATGACGGTCCCCGCGTCGTAGTCGGTGTCCGGCGAGACGGTCAGCGCCGAGATCTGGGCGTTGTAGTAGTACGGCTCGTCGTCCCACGCCCAGCCGGTGCCCAGCCGCACGTCGTCGAACCACGTGTCGTCGGCCAGGAGCCTGCCCCGGACCAGCTTGACGCCGCGGCGCGCGACCTCGGCGGCCAACGCGTCGTAGTCGGCGGCGAGCACGGTCGGGTCGCCGGTGCCGCGCAGGTGCAGGTCGCCCGCCAGCACCCCGCCGCGCACCGGCCCGGACGCCGCCGCGGTGGTGCGGAACCGGTGGTCGGGGCCCAGGATCTCCAGCGCGGCGGCGGAGCTGAGCAGCTTGCCGTTGGACGCGGGCTGGCCGCGCCGGTCGGCCCCGGAGGCGAACAGCACCGCGCCGGTCCCGGCGTGGCGGACCACGAGGCCCACGTCCGCGCCGTCGAGCGAGGGGTCGGTGACGATCGCCTGGAGGTCGCGCCGCAGCGCGTCGTCGGCCTGCGCGGACGCGGGCGCGGCCAGGTCGGCGGCCGGCGCGGCGACGAGCAGGGCGGCGGCGAGGACGAGCGCGAACGACCGTGATCGGGGCATGGGTGCTCCTCCGGGTGCGCGGGTTTTCGGCGAAGATTGTCCACCTGCCGTGATGCCTTGTGAAGGTTTGACACACCCGTCGGGGGTCGGGCTGCGGGCACGCGGGAGCTGAAGCATGCTGGAGCCCCGGTCAGTCGTCGTCCGGACGCGTTACGATCGCGGTGCGGTGGCCACGGGTGTGGCACATGCGGCGGTAAGGGGTTGCGGTGGTGGTCAGGGGCAAGGTCGTCCGGTTCGACGAGGTGCGCGGGTACGGCTTCGTCTCGCCCGACGAGGGCGGCGAGGACGTCTTCATCCACGTCAACGACATCGACTTCGACAAGCGCCTGTTGGCGCCGGGCGCCCTGGTCGAGTTCCTGGTGGAGCTGGGCGAGCGCGGCCCGAAGGCGTCCCGGGTCAGCCTGGTGCGCGAGGCGTCCCCGCGTTCGGGCACGTCGACCTACCCGTCCGGCGACGACGTCAACGGCGGGGACGTGTACTGCGAGGTCGTGTCGACCAAGCGGTTCCTGCAGGAGGTCACCGAGACGCTGCTGACCTCCGCGCCGGGGATGACCGCGGAGCAGATCCTGAACGTGCGCAAGAACCTGGTCGGGATGGCCCGCAAGTACAACTGGATCGAGGACTGAACGGCGCCCGCGAGCCCGTGCCCGCGTTAGCCCTGCGCCCGCTGACGGTCCTGGGGGCCGCGGTGGGCGTGCTGCTGCTCGCGGTGAGCGGGCGCTACGGCTACTTCGGGGACGAGCTGTACCACGTGGCCGCCGGCCGCCACCTCGACTGGGGGTTCGCCGACCAGGGTCCGCTGACGCCGCTGCTGGCGCACGCGGTCGACGCGTGGTTCCCGGGCTCCGTGGTGGCGCTGCGGGCGCCGGCGGCGCTGCTCGCCGCCGGCCTGGTGGTCCTCACCGGCGCGACGGCGCGCGAGCTGGGCGGCGGTCGCCGGGCGCAGCTCCTCGCCGCGGCGGCGTGCGCGGTGTCGGCGACCACGCTGCTGTTCGGCCACGTCACGCACACGGTGATCGTCGACCTGTTCTGCTGGACCCTGCTCGGTTGGCTGCCGGCGCGGTGGGTGCGCACGCGGGACGACCGGCTGCTGCTGTGGTGCGGTGTGGTGGTCGCGGTCGCCGTGCAGAACAAGTGGCTGATCGTCGCGTTCTGCGCCGCGTTCGCGGTGGTGGTGCCCGTCGTCGGGCCGCGCGGTCTGCTCCGCACGCCGTGGGCGTGGGCCGGCGCGGCGGTCGCGGCGCTGTCCGCGGCGCCGGGCGTCCTGTGGCAGGCGGCCCACGGGTGGCCGCAGCTCACCCTGTCCTCGGCGCTCGGCCGGCAGCCCGTGTTCGGGATGCCGCCGTGGCTGCCGTTCCTGCCGATGCTGCTGCTCTACAGCGGACTGCTGTTCGGCGGGGTGCTCCTGGTGCACGGCTGGGTGCGGCTGCTGCGGTCGCCCGGGTTGGCGGACCACCGGTTCCTGGGCTGGGTGGCGGTCGTCGTCACGGTGATCTTCCTGGTGTCCGGCGGTCGCTACTACTACGCGTCCGGCCTGGTGCCGCTGCTGTGGGTGGCGGGCGGGGTGGAGTTGGAGCGGCGTCGGCCGGCGGCGTGGTGGCGGTGGACCACGACGTGGCCGGTCGCGGTGCTGTGCGCGGCGGTCGCGGTCGCCCAGCTGCCGCTGCCGCCCCGCGACCGGCTGCCCGCCACGGACTTCTTCGGCCGGTACAGCACGGGCTGGCCCGAGCTGGCCGACCGGGTCGACGCCGCGTACCGCGCGTTGACGCCCGACGAGCGGCGGCACGCGGTGGTCGTCGCCGACACCTACTTCCTCGCCGGCGCGGTCGAGGTGCTGGCCACCGACGTGCCGGAGGTCTACAGCCCGCACCGCGGCTACGCGGACTTCGGCACGCCGCCGGAGGGCGCGGACGTGGTCGTCCACGTCGGCGGTGACGAGGAGTCGTTGCGGCGGCACTTCGACCGCGTGCGGCTGCTGACCGTGGTGGAGAACCCGAGCGGCGTGCCGGGGACGAACGACCGCGTCCCGCTCTACCGGTGCGACGGGCCGAAGCGGTCGTGGTCGTCGCTGTGGGCGGAGCTGCGCGGGTTGGTGTAGAGCAGCCCTTCCGACCAGATGTGCCGGGCGCCGCCCCACCGCGCCGCCGACGCCACGTCCGGGAAGAAGCCGCGGCCGTTGAGGTTGGCGCTGGTGTTGCACAGCACGGGGATGCCGCTCAGCTCCGCGTACGCGGCCAGGATGCGGCCGGTGGCGCTGTCGGCCGACGGGTCGATGGTCTGCAGGCGCGCGCTGCCGTCCAGGTGCAGCACGGCGGGGATGCGCTCGACCCACTCCGGCCGGACGTGGTGCTCGAACAGCATGTACGGGTCCGCGCCGCCCGGCGTGAACACCTCCTCGGACCGCGAGGTGAGGCAGATCGGGGCGACGGGCCGGTACGCGGCCCGGTCCTTGATCGCGTTCAACCGGTCCTTCGTGCCGGGGTCGGTGGCGGGCGCGAGGATGCTGCGGTTGCCCAGCGCCCGCGGCCCGATCTCGGCCCGGCCGGACAGCACCACGACCGGCTCGCCCTCGCGGTGCAGCAGCGCGGCCAGCTCCCGCTCGTCGCACGGCCGCACCCGCCACCCGTCGGGCACGTCGCCCGCCACCAGCCGCGGTCCGCTGTAGACGCCCCACCGCAACGCGGTGTGCCCGCCGGCGCGGAACATCTCGCAGCTCGCCGTGCCGATCGCCGCGCCGGCGTCGTTCGGGAACGGCGGCACCCAGATCCCGTCGAACAGGCCGCTGGCGCGCAACGCGCTGTTCCACTTGATGTTCAACGCGCACCCGCCCGCGAGCGCCAGGTGCGGGCGCTGCCCCGGGAACCGCCGCCGCATCAGCGCGGTGAGCCCGGCGAGCAGCCGGTCGCCCAGGTACGCCTGGAAGGTCGCGATCAGGTCGGCGTCGGTGAGGCCGGGCACCAGGTGGTCCCGGTTCACCGCGACCTTCTCGGCGAGCACCCGCGCGTTCTCCTGCCCGATGCCGGGCAGGCCGGTCAGGATCTCGTCGAACACGGCGAACGCGGCCTCCTCGACCCGGCCCAGCGCGGCGTAGGCCATGGCCTTCCCGGCGATCGACAGGTGGTGCCGCACGGCCTCGTCCGGCGACAGGTCGTCGGTGTCGAGCCGGAACGGCTCGAACCGCGCGCTGAAGTCGGCGAAGCTGTTGCCGGTCACGGGCAGCACGGGCGCGATCGCGGTGACCGTCCGGGCCCGGCCGCCGACGTGGTACAGGCGCGGCACCATGCCGCCGTCCCACACCAGGACCAGCGAGTCCTCGCCGCGCTCGGCGAACGGGCTGGAGCAGTACGCGCCCAGCACGTGGTTGGCGACGTGGTGGTAGCTCACGTAACCGGGCGTGCGGCCGCCGAAGTCGTGCGCGTCGAACTCGTGCGGCCGCAGCAGGCCCCGCGGTCCGTCGAGGTAGGGCGCGACCGGCAGGTCGAACGGCGCGCCGGCGCGCCGGGTGAGGACCGCCGTCGCGCCGTCCGCGCCCGCCGTCCACCACCCGTCCACCACGAACCTGTCCACATCGGACGGTGAGATGCCCTCCGCGGCCAGCACGGCGGTGACGCGGTCGAGGTCGTCGAGGGCGCTGTAGCGCGGCCCGTTGCCCAGCTTCTCCATCTCGGTGCTGAACAGCAGGCGGTCGTCGGCGATGACGGCGACCCCGCCGTCGTGGGAGGCTTTGATGCCGCAGATCAACATCAGTCCGTTGCGCCCTTCCGGTCCGCGCCGGCCCGCTCGGCCGAGGCGAGTTCGTCGTAGTAGGCGGCCACGCCCAGCGGGGTCGGCCTGCGGTAGAGCTGCCGGACGGGCAGCGCGGGCAGCCCTTCGGCCCGCAGGTGCAGCGACAGCTTCGTGGCCAGCAGGGAGTTGCCGCCCAGCTCGAAGAAGTCGTCCGCCGGCTCGACCGCCGTGCCGACCAGGCGGCCCAGCACGCGGCACACGGTCGCGACGACCCCCTCGCCGCCGTGGTCGGGCGCCGGCGGCGGTTGCGCGCGCGGCAGGGCGCGGAGCGCGTCGACGTCCAGCTTGCCGTTGCCGGTCGACGGCAGGTGCGGCACGCGCGTGACGGTGGCCGGGAGCATGTAGTGCGGCAGCGTCCGCGCGGCCCGGCGTCGCACCTCCAGCGGGTCGACGCCCTCCGGCGCGACGACGAACGCGTGCAGCCTGGTGCCGTCGTCGGGGTGCTCCTCGGCGGTCACGGCCGCCGCCGTGACGAGCGGGTCCTCCAGCAGCACGGCCGTGATCTCGCCCGGCTCGACCCGGTGCCCGCGCACGCTGACCTGGTCGTCGAGCCGGCCGAGGTGGTCGAGCGCGCCGTCGGGGCGCAGCCGGCCCAGGTCGCCGCTGCGGTACGTGCCCTCCCGGAACCGCAGCGCGGTCAGGTCCGGCCGGCCGTGGTAGCCCGACGCCACGCCCGCGCCGCCGACCACGATCTCGCCCGCCACGCCGACCGGGACGACCCGGCCCCTGGCGTCGCGCACCACCACCGACCAGCCGGGCAGCGGCCGGCCGACCGAGCGCGAGGCGGCGAGCGCGTCGCGCCGCCCGAGGTCGGCCGCCGTGACGTGCACGGTCGTCTCGGTGATGCCGAACATGTTGACCAGCCGGCACGCGGACTCCGGCACGCGGTCGAACCAGCCGGTCAACGACCGGGTGTCGAGGGTCTCGCCGCCGAGGACGACCAGCCGCGGCGCGAGCCCCCGCACGTCCGCGCCGGCGAGTTGGCCGAACGCGGTGGGCGTCTGGTTGAGCACCGTCACCCGTTCCCGCCGGAGGAGGTCGGCGAACTCGTCCGGCGACCGGGCCACCGGCGGCGGCACGACGACGAGCCGGCCGCCGGTCGTCAGGCAGCCCCAGAGCTCCCAGACGGAGAAGTCGAACGCGACCGAGTGGAACAGGGTCCACGTGTCGTCGGGGCCGAACCCGAAGAGGTCGCGGGTGGCGGCGAGGAGGCCGACGACGTTGCGGTGCGGCACCACCACGCCCTTCGGCCGCCCGGTCGACCCCGAGGTGTAGACGACGTAGGCGGGATCGTCGGGCCCGGCGCCGGGTGTGGTGGTGGGGCCGGGATCGGTGCTCGACGTGGTGGCCGCGTGGTGGCCGGGGGCGGTGCCCGGTGTGGCGGTCGCGGGCCGGTCGGACGGTTCCGGACGGGAGTCCGCCGTGGCGCCGTCGCCCGTGGTGCCGTCGCCGCCGAGCAGGTCGGCCGGTCGCAGGGTCGCCGTGTCCCGCCCGGCGGGAATCGGGTCCGCCGCGACGACCGCGGTCAGCCCGGCGTCGGTCGCGATGTGGCGCAGCCGGTCCGCCGGGTGCTCCGGGTCCATCGGCACGTACGCCGCGCCGGCCTTCAGCACGCCGAGCAGCACCACCACCAGCCCGGCCGACCGGGGCAGGCACACGCCCACCCGCGTGCCCGGTCCGACGTCGCGGGCCCGCAGCGCGGCGGCCACCCGGTCGGCGGCGCGGTCCAGTTCCCTGTAGGTCAGCTCGGCGTCCTCGGCCGAGACCGCCACGGCGTCCGGCCGGTCGGCGGCCCGCGCGGCCACCCCCTCGGGCACGGTGGCGAAGTCCGGCGGGGGCAGCGGGCCGCCGTCGCCGAGCGCGACGATGTCCCGCTCCTCCCGCTCCGCCAGCATCCTCAGCTCCGCCACCGGCCTGCGCGGGTGCGCGGCCAGTTCCCGGGCCAGCCGCGCGAAGTGGGCGGCGAACCGGCGCGGGTCGCGGTCCCCGAGCACCCGGGCCACCACCGCGCCGGACGGCGCACGGGTCACGTGCACGGTCAGCGGGAAGTCGGCGAGCGGCCCCGGCACGTACCCGTCGGCCGGGTCGGCGCGGGTGTCCAGCTGGACCGCGACCGTGGCGAGCCCGCCCTCGGGTCGGGCCGGGTCCGGCCGCCGGCCGGCCGCGGCCAGCGCGGCGCCCGCCCCGGCCACGAGGTCCCGCGCCGGGCGGTCCTCGTCCACGGTGATCGGCACGAGCGCGGTGCCCGTCGGGGTGATCGCGGCGAGCACGAGGTCGGTGCGGTTCTCGTACCGGGCCAGGGCGAGCGCGAGCGCCGCGAACGCGGTGGCGTCGTCGACCCCCGGCCCCAGCTCCACCGTTCCCCGGTCGGCGGGCCCGTCCCCGCACCAGTCCAGGCTCAACGGGTGGAACGCGACCACGGTGCCGTCGGGCGGCTCCGGGGCCGGGCGGCGGTCGACGGCGACCGGCTCGCCGGTGGCCAGCGCGGCGGCCAGCGCCGTCAGCTCCGCGCGGTGCAGCCACGCCCGGTGCGCGACGAGGACGAGTTCGCGCCCGTCGGGGTGCCGGCCGACCACGACGCGCAGCGGGCGGTCCGGGCCGACCGGCCGGCGCAGCTCCCGGTCGCGCCACGACGGGTCCGCCACCGGCGCGCCGCCGTGGTGTTCGGCGACCGCTCGCTCACCTACGCCGACCTCAACGCACGCGTCAACCGGCTGGCCCGGCGGCTGGTCGACCTCGGCGTCGGCCCGGAGCACCTGGTGGGCCTGCTGCTGCCGCGGTCGCCCGACCTGGTGATCGCGACCCTGGCGGTGCTGAAGGCGGGCGGCGCGTACCTGCCGATCGACCCCGCCTACCCGGCCGACCGCGTCCGGTTCATGCTGGACGACGCCGAACCCGTGGTGGTGCTGGCCGCCGCGCGGACCGCCGTGCCGGGCGCGGTGGTGCTGGACGACGACGCGACCGCCGCCGACCTCGCCCGCTACCCGGGCGACGACCTCACCGACGCCGACCGGCTCACACCACTGCTCCCCGACCACCCCGCCTACGTGATCTACACGTCCGGGTCGACGGGCCGGCCGAAGGGCGTGAGCCTGCCCGCGGTCGCCCTGGCCAACCTCATGGCGTGGAACGCGCGCAACCTCCCCACCGACCGCCCCGACCTGCGCACCGCCCAGTTCGCGGCGCTCAGCTTCGACGCCGCCGCGCAGGAGATCCTGTCGGCCCTGCTGTACGGCAAGACGCTCGTCGTGACCGACAGCGAGACCCGGCTCGACCTGGACCGGCTGGCCGCCTGGTTCGAGACCCACCGCACCGCCGAGCTGTACGCGCCGAACCCCGTGCTGGAGGGCCTGGCCGAGGCCGCCGCCGCGACCGGCCGACGCCTGCCCGACCTCACCGACGTGCTCCAGGCGGGCGAAGCGCTCGGCCTGGGCCAGGCCGTCCGCGACTTCTACGCCCTGGTGCCCGGCCGCCGCCTGCACAACTACTACGGCCCGACCGAGACCCACGTCGTCACCGCGCACACGCTGCCCCTCGACGTGGCCGACTGGCCCGACCTCGCGCCCATCGGCACCCCGATCGACAACACCAGCGTCTACGTGCTCGACACCGGTCTGGCGCCCGTGCCGCCGGGCGTGGTGGGCGAGCTGTACGTCGCGGGCGTGCAGGTGGCCCGCGGCTACCTCAAGCGCCCCGGCCTCACCGCGTCCCGGTTCGTCGCCGACCCGTTCGGGCCCGCCGGCACCCGCATGTACCGCACCGGCGACCTGGTGCGCTGGAACCGCCGCGGCGAGCTGGAATTCCTCGGCCGCGCCGACGACCAGGTCAAGATCCGCGGGTTCCGGGTCGAACCGGCCGAGGTCGAGTCGGTGCTGGGCCGCCACCCCGCCGTGGGCCAGGTCGCGGTCGTGGCGCGGGACGCCGCCGGCGGCAAGCAGCTCGTCGCCTACGTCGTGCCCGCCGGCGGCAGCCTGGTCGACGTGGTCGCGCTGCGCGCGTTCGCCGCCGACAGCCTGCCGAACCACATGGTTCCCGCCGGCGTCGTCGTGCTCGCCGAGCTGCCGCTGACCGCGAACGGCAAGCTGGACCGCCGGGCGCTGCCCGCGCCGGAGTTCGTCGGCGACGACACCGGGCGCGAACCGGCCACACCGCGGGAGAAGGTCCTGTGCGACCTGTTCGCCGAGATTCTCGGCCTCGACCGGGTCGGCGTGGACGACAACTTCTTCGAGCTGGGCGGGCACTCGCTGCTCGCCACGCGGCTCGTGTCCCGGGTCCGCGCCGTGCTGGGCGCGGAGCTGTCCATCTGGGAGCTGTTCGAGTCGCCGACCGTCGCCGGCATCGCGGCGGGCCTCGGCGACGTCACGGCCCGCCCCGACCTGGTCGCCCGGCCGCGCCCCGACCTCGTGCCGCTGTCGTTCGCGCAGTCCCGCCTGTGGTTCCTGGACCGGCTGGAAGACCTCGGCGCGGCCTACCACCTGCCGTTCGTGCTGCGGTTCACCGGCCGGCTCGACGTGCCCGCCCTGGAGTCCGCCCTGGCCGACCTCGTGCGGCGGCACGAGAGCCTGCGCACGGTGTTCGCCGAGGTGGACGGCAAACCGCACCAACGCGTCCTGGACGACACCCGGCCGCCGCTCGCGGTCACCCCCACCACGCGCGCCGCGCTGGGACCGGCGGTCGACTCGGTCGTGCGGACCCGGTTCGACCTCACCGCGGACCTGCCGGTGCGAGCCGCCCTGTTCCGGGTCGACGCCGACGAGCACGTGCTCGTGATGGTGGTGCACCACATCGCGGGCGACGGCTGGTCCCTGACCCCGCTCGTGCGCGACCTCACCGCCGCCTACCGCGCCCGCGCCGACGGCAAGGCCCCCGACTGGGAGCCGCTGCCCGTCGGCTACGCGGACTACGCCCTGTGGCAGCGGGAACTCCTCGGCGGCGACGACGCCCCGACGAGCCTGCTGCGCGGGCAACTGGACTTCTGGCGGCGCGAGCTGGCGGACCTGCCCGAACGCCTCGACCTGCCCGCCGACCGGCCGCGACCCGCCGTGCGCGACTACCGGGGCGGCACCGCCACCCGGCAGCTGGACACCGCGCTGCACCGGGCGATTGGCGCGGTGGCCCGCGACGGGCAGGCGACCGTGTTCATGGTGCTGCACGCCGCCCTGGCCGCGCTGGTGACCCGCTTGGGCGCGGGCACTGACGTGCCGATCGGCACCCCGGTCGCCGGGCGCGGGGAAGGCGTCCTCGACGGGCTGGTGGGGTTCTTCGTCAACACCCTCGTGCTGCGGACCGACACGTCCGGCGACCCCGCGTTCCGCGACCTGCTGGCGCGGGTGCGCCGGGCCGACCTGGCCGCGTACGCGCACCAGGACGTGCCGTTCGAGCGGCTGGTCGAGGCGCTCAACCCCGAGCGGTCGCTGTCGCACCACCCGCTGTTCCAGGTCATGCTGGCCGCCGGCCACCCGGCCGGGATCAGCGCCGACCTGGGCGACGTCACCGTGACGGCGGAGAACACCGACCTGGGCGCGGCCAAGTTCGACCTGACGTTCTACGTCACCGAGCACGAGACCGGCGGCATCGACCTCGCGCTGGAGTACAGCACCGACATCTTCGACCCGGGCACGGCCGAGTCGGTGCTCGACCGGTTCGTGCGGGTGCTGGAGGCGGTGGTGGCGGACCCGGACGTGCCGTTGGGGCGGGTCGACGTGCTCGATGCGGCCGAGCGGGAGCGGGTGCTTCGGGGGTGGCAGGGTCCGGTGCGGGATGTGCCGCCTGCGACGTTGCCGGGGTTGTTCGAGGCGCGGGTGCGGCGTGATCCTTCGGCGGTCGCGGTGGTGTTCGAGGGTGTGTCGTTGACGTATGGGGAGTTGGACGTTCGGGCGAATCGGTTGGCCCGGTGGCTGGTTGGGCGTGGTGTCGGGCCGGGGTCGTTGGTGGCTTTGGTGTTGCCGCGTTCGTTGGATCTGGTGGTGGCGGTCCTGGCGGTGGTGAAGGCGGGTGGCGGGTATGTGCCTGTTGATCCTGCTTATCCGGCGGAGCGGATCGCGTTCGTGCTGGACGACGCGAAACCGGTGGTGGTGCTGGACGATCTCGCGTTCCTCGACGGGGTGGAGGTGTCGGGCGCGGATTTGACCGATGCCGAGCGCGGTCGGTCGCATGTGGACGATGTGGCGTATGTGATCTATACGTCGGGTTCGACGGGGATGCCGAAGGGTGTTCCGGTGTCGCACGCGAACGTGGTCGGGCTCTTCGGCGCGATCGCCGATCGGTTCGAGTTTGGTGTGGACGATGTGTGGTCGTTGTTCCATTCGTTTTCGTTCGACTTTTCGGTGTGGGAGTTGTGGGGGCCGTTGTCGTCGGGTGGGCGGTTGGTGGTGGTGCCGTTCGACGTGTCGCGGTCGCCGGAGGACTTTTGGGAGTTGGTGGTCGCCGAGGGTGTGACGGTGTTGAGCCAGACGCCGTCGGCGTTCTACCGGTTGGTTGACGCGGGTGTGTCCGGTGGTTCGTTGCGGTATGTGGTGTTCGGCGGGGAGGCGTTGCGGTTCGACCGGCTGGGCGGCTGGTTCGAGCGTCATCCGGGCGGTCCGGTGTTGGTGAACATGTACGGGTTGACTGAGGCGACCGTGCACGTGACACATCACGTGGTGACGGGCGGCGGTGCCAGTGTCATCGGCCAGGGCCTTCCGAACTTCCGGACCTACGTGTTGGACTCCGGGTTGAACCCGGTGCCGCCCGGTGTGGCGGGTGAGCTGTATGTGGCGGGTCCGCAGTTGGCGCGGGGGTATCTGGGTCGTGCCGGGTTGACGGCCGGCCGGTTCGTGGCTGACCCGTTCGGCACGGTTGGTGCGCGGATGTACCGGACCGGGGACGTGGTGCGGTGGACGGTCCGGGGCGAGTTGGAGTACCTGGGTCGGTCGGACGATCAGGTGAAGGTCCGGGGGTTCCGGATCGAGCCGGGGGAGGTGGAGGCCGCCCTGGTGAGGCACCCGGCGGTCGGGCAGGCGGCGGTGGTCGCCCGTGGGCAGCGGTTGGTCGCCTACGTGGTCGGTCAGGTCGAGTCGGCGGAGTTGCGCGAGTTCGTGGCGGAGTCGTTGCCGGACCACCTGGTGCCGTCGGCGGTCGTCGTGCTGGACGCGTTGCCGTTGACGCGCAACGGGAAGCTCGACCGCAAGGCCCTCCCGGACCCGGACTTCAACGCCACCACCTCGGGACGCGCACCGCGCACACCGGGCGAGGAAGTGCTGTGCCGGCTGTTCGCCGACGTCCTGGGCCTCGACTCGGTCGGGGTGGACGACAACTTCTTCGCCCTCGGCAGGGACAGCATCGTGTCGATCCAGCTGGTGAGCCGGGCGCGTGCGGCGGGGGTCGGCATCACGCCGAGGCAGGTGTTCGAGCGCAAGACGGTGGCCGGTCTGGCGGCCGTGGCGGTGGCGCTGGACGACGAGGCCGAACACGTGCCGGACGTCGGCGTGGGCGAGGTCGTGCCGACACCGATCATGCGGTGGCTGGCCGAGCAGGGCGGTTCGGCGGACCGGTTCTGCCAGTGGCTGCTGGTGGACGTGCCCGCCGACCTGGGCCTGGACCGGCTGACGGCGGCGGTGCGGGCGGTGCTCGACCACCACGACGTGCTGCGGCTGGTGGTGGATCGTGACGGGACGCCGACCGTGCGGCCGATCGGTTCGGTGGACGCGCGGGAACGGGTGCGCCGGGTCGTCGGCGGTGACGTGGCACGCGAGCTGCACGCGGCGCAGGACCGGTTGTCCCCGGCCGAGGGCCGGGTGGTCGAGGTGGTCTGGTTCGACTCCGGTCCGGGCCGCCGCGGTCGGCTGCTGCTGGTGCTGCACCACCTGGTGGTGGACGGGGTGTCGTGGCGGATCCTGCTGCCCGACCTGGCCGCCGCGTGGCGGGCCGTCCGCGACGGCGCGACCCCGACGTTGGCCCCGGTGGGCGCGTCGTTCCGGCGCTGGTCGGAGCGGGTGGCGGCGGAAGCCGCGGCGCGGGTCGCGGAGCTGCCGCTGTGGACGGGGATCCTGGCCGACCGGGGGCCGTTGCTCGCCGCCCGTCCGCTGGACCGGGAACGGGACCGCGCGGACCGGGTGCGGTCGGTGTCGGTGGAGGTGCCGGCCGAGGTCACCGGGGCGCTGCTGGGCGAGGTGCCGGCGTTGTTCCACGCCGGGGTGGACGACGTGCTGCTGACCGGGCTGGCGGTCGCCGTCCGCGAGTGGCGTGGTGAGGGTCCGGTGGTGGTGGACCTGGAGGGGCACGGCCGCGCGGACCTCGGGCTGGACGTGTCGCGCACGGTCGGGTGGTTCACCACCCTGCACCCCGTCCGGCTGGACGCGGGTCGCGCCTGGCCCGGCGCGGCGGTCAAGCTGGTCAAGGAGCAGCTGCGGGCGATCCCGGACCACGGCATCGGGTTCGGCCTCCTGCGGCACCTCAACCCGGCTACCGCCGAGGCATTGACGGCCGCGGGCACGCCGGAGATCGTCTTCAACTACCTCGGTCGCGCGGACGTGGCCGACATCGGCGGCTGGTCGCTCGCCCGTGACGCGGACGTGGGAGCGGCACCGCCGGACCTCCCGGCGACGCACGCCCTGTCGATCAACTCCATCGTGCGGGACGGCGTGCTGGGGGCGGACTGGTCGTGGCCGGAGGGGCTGTTCGCCGAGGACGACGTCCGCGCCCTGGCCCGTGCCTGGACCGACGCGCTGACCGCGTTGGTGGAGCAGGCGCGGCAGCCCGGTGTGGCCGGCCGCACGCCGTCGGACCTGCCGCTGGTCGACCTGTCCCAGGCGGAGGTCGACACGATCGAGGCGCGCTGGCAGGGGATCGAGGACGTGCTGCCGCTGTCGCCGTTGCAGGAAGGGTTGTTGTTCCACGCCCTGTACGACGAGCAGGGGCCCGACGTCTACGTGGTGCAGCTCGCCGTGGACCTGCGGGGTCGGGTGGACGTGCCCGCGCTGCGCGCGGCGGCGGAAGCGTTGGTGCGGCGGCACGCCAACCTCCGGGTCGCCTTCGCGTACGACGGAGTCGGGCACCCCGTCCAGGTGGTGCTGCGGGACGTGGACGTGCCGTGGCGGGAACACGACCTGTCCGAAGTGGACGCCGAGGCGGAGGCGGCGCGGATCGTCGCCGCCGATCGCGCGCGGCGGTTCGACGTGGGCAGCGCGCCGCTGGTCCGGTTCACGCTGCTGCGGCTGGGCGCAGACCGCTACCGGCTGATGATGACCAACCACCACATCCTGTTGGACGGCTGGTCGAGCCCGCTGGTGGCGCGGGAGCTGTTCGCCCTCTACCTCACCGGCGGTGACGACAGCACGCTTCCCCCCGTCACGCCGTACCGGGACTACCTGGTGTGGTTGGCGGGGCGGGACCGTGAGGAGGCGCGTCGGCGTTGGCGCGAGGTGTTGGCCGGTGTGGAGGGGCCGACGCTGGTCGGGCCGCCGGACGCCGCACGGGCGGCGGTCGTGCCGGACGAGGTCACCGTCACCGTGCCCGAAGACCTCGTCACGCGGCTGACCGCCGTGTCGAGGCAACGCGGGATCACCCTCAACACCCTGTTGCAGGCGGCGTGGGGCGTGGTGCTCGGTCGCCTGACCGGGCGCGAGGACGTGGTGCTCGGCGTGACGGTGTCCGGCCGCCCCGCCGAGCTGGCGGGCGTCGAGTCGATGATCGGCCTGTTCATCACCACGTTGCCGGTGCGGCTGCGGCTGGACCCGGCGACCCCGCTGGCCGACGTGCTGGACCGGGTGCAGGAGCAGCAGGCCGAGCTGACGAGCCACCAGCACCTGGGGTTGGCCGACGTCCTGCGGGAGGCCGGGGCCGACGAGCTGTTCGACACCAGCTTCGTGTTCGAGAACTACCCGGTGGGCCCGGCCGACGGGGTGGACCTCGGCCCCGACCTGCGCGTCACCGGCTACCACGGCCAGGACGCGGCGCACTACCCGATGAGCCTGGTGGCGCACCCGGACCAAGGGCTGAGCTTCCGGCTGATCCACCGGCCCGACCTGTTCGACCGGCGGTTCGCCGGCGCCGTGCTCGACCGGTTGTCCCGGGTGCTGGAGGCGATGGCCACCGATCCGGGGATGCCGGTGGGTCGGGTGGACGTGTTCGGTGTGGGTGAGCGGGATCGGGTGTTGGTGTCGTGGAATGACACGGCTCGTGATGTGCCTGTTGTGTCGTTGGTGGGTTTGTTCGAGGAGCGTGTTCGGGTTGCGGGTTCGGGTGTCGCGGTGGTGTTCGAGGGTGTGTCGGTGTCGTTCGCGGAGTTGAACGTGCGGGCGAATCGGTTGGCGCGTTATTTGGTGGGTTTGGGGGTTGGCGCGGGTTCTGTGGTGGGGGTGCGGTTGCCGCGCTCGGTCGAGTTGGTCGTGGCGGTGTTGGGTGTTCTGAAGGCAGGTGGTGCGTATCTGCCGATCGACTCGGACTATCCGCGCGAGCGCATCGACTTCTTGCTGGCCGACGCGGAGCCGGTGGTGGTGCTGGACGGTGTGGAGTTCGGTGGGGATCTGTCGGGTGCGGATCTGACGGACGCCGATCGGCGTGCGCCGCTGACGGGTGACTCTCCGGCGTACGTGATCTACACGTCGGGTTCGACGGGTGTGCCGAAGGGTGTGGTGGTGGGGCATGGGGCTGTGGTGAATCGGTTGTTGTGGATGCAGGGTGAGTTCGGGTTGTCGTCGGTGGATCGGGTGTTGCAGAAGACGCCGTTCGGGTTTGACGTGTCGGTGTGGGAGTTGTTCTGGCCGTTGATCACGGGTGCGGTGTTGGTGGTGGCCCGGCCGGAGGGGCACCGGGATCCGGCGTATTTGGTGGAGGTGATCCGGCGGGAGCGGGTGTCGGTGCTGCACTTCGTGCCGTCGATGCTGGGCGCGTTCCTGCGTGATCCGGGGGTGCGCCAGTGCGACGGCGTGCGCCTGGTGGTGTGCAGTGGTGAGGCGTTGTCGCCCGAGCTGGCCAACGAGTTCCACTCGGTGTTGGACGTGTCGTTGCACAACCTGTACGGGCCGACGGAGACGGCTGTGGATGTGACCGCCGCTCGGGTCGAGCGGGGTGTGTCGGTGGTGTCGATCGGTTCGCCGGTGTGGAACACGCGGGTTTACGTGTTGGACGGCGGGTTGGCTCCGGTGTTGCCGGGTGTGGTGGGGGAGTTGTACATCGCGGGTGTTCAGCTCGCGCAGGGGTATTTGAAGCGACCCGGGTTGACCGCTGGGCGTTTCGTGGCGGATCCGTTCGGCCCGGCGGGCGCGCGCATGTACCGGACCGGTGATCTGGTGCGCTGGAACAACGGTCAACTGGAGTACGTCGGCCGATCCGACGATCAGGTGAAGATCCGGGGATTCCGGATCGAGCCCGGCGAGATCGAGTCGGTGCTGGCCCGGCACCCCGCCGTCCGGCAGGCCGCCGTCGTCGCCCGCCGGGACGGGACCGCCGACCGGCGGCTCGTCGCCTACGTCGCGCCGACCACCCGCGCGCCCGGCGACCGCGACGCCGCCCGCGAGCAGCGGTCCCTCGGCAACTGGGAGTCGGTCTACCGCTCGGTCTACGACGACGTCGCCCGCACACCGCTCGGCGAGGACTTCTCCGGTTGGACCAGCAGCTACGACGGCGAACCCCTCCCGCTCGACCACATGCGGGAGTGGCGGGACCACGTCGTGGCGCGCGTCCGGGAGCTGGAACCCCGCCGCGTGCTGGAGATCGGCGTCGGCAGCGGTCTGCTGCTGGCCCGGCTCGCCCCGTCGTGCGAGGCGTACTGGGGCACCGACCTGTCCCGCGAGGCGGTGGACGCGCTGCGCGCCCACGTCGACGCCGACGCGCGGTTGGCCGACCGGGTGCAGCTGCGGGCGCAACCCGCGCACGTGGTCGACGGCCTCCCGACCGGCTACTTCGACACGGTCGTGCTGAACTCGGTGGCGCAGTACTTCCCGAACGTCGACTACCTCGCGGACGTCCTGCGCCGGGCCCTCGACCTCGTCGTGCCCGGCGGCGCGGTGTTCGTCGGCGACGTGCGGAACCTGCGCCTGCTCCCGCACCTCCGGAACGCGCTCGGCCACCGGGGTGCCGTCCGGGAACGGGAACTCCTGCTCGACCCCGGGTTCTTCGCCGCCCTGGCCGCCACGACCGACGGCGTCACCGGCCTCGACCTGCGGCTCAAGCGGGGCACCCGGCACAACGAGCTGACCCGCTACCGGTACGACGCGGTCCTGCACAAGGGCCCGGCCCTCTCCGTCGCGGACGCGCTCCGGCTGCGCTGGGGCACCCACGTCACCGACCTGGACGGCCTGGCCAACCACCTGGCCGTCAAGCGACCGGACCGCGTGCGGGTGACCGACGTGCCGAACGCCCGCCTCGCCGACGCGCCGGGCGGCCGGGAGCCGGAGGACTTCCACGACCTCGGCGCACGGCTCGGCTACACCGTCGCCACCACCTGGTCGCCCGACGCCGAGGACGGCTTCGACGCCGTGCTCGTCGCCCACGCCCGCGGCACGGCCCTCACGGACACCTACCGGCAGCCGACCGACGCCACCACCGACCTGTCCGCCTACGCCAACGAACCGGTGCTGCCGGACGAACTGCGCGAGCTGGTGGAGTCCCTGCGCGCGTTCGTGGCCGAGTCGCTGCCGGAGCACATGGTCCCGGCGGCCGTCGTGGTGGTGGACGAACTGCCGCTGACGCCGAGCGGCAAGCTCGACCGACGCGCGCTGCCCGCCCCGGACTTCGCCGGCGCGGTGTCGGACCGCGGACCGCGCACCCCGCGCGAGGAGCTGCTCTGCCGCCTGTTCGCCGAGTCGCTCGGCCTGGCCCGCGTCGGGGTGGAGGACAGCTTCTTCGCCCTCGGCGGGGACAGCATCGTGTCGATCCAGCTCGTCGGCCGGGCCCGCCGAGCCGGGTTGGTCTTCACGCCGCGTGACGTGTTCGAGCACAAGACCGTGGAACGGCTGGCCGCCGTCGCCACCGCCCTGGACGGCGTGCCGGCGGAGACGGCCGACGACGGCGTGGGCGAGGTGTTCGCCACCCCGATCATGCGGTGGTTGGCGGACCGGGGCGGTTCGGCGGACCGGTTCGCGCAGTGGGTGCTGCTCCGGGTGCCGCCCGGCCTCGACGTGGACGGCGTCACGGCGGCGTGCCAGGCGGTCGTGGACCACCACGACGCGCTCCGGCTCGTCGCCCGCCCCGACCCGGCGGCCGGGTGGTCGCTGACCGTGCGGCCGGCGGGGTCGGTCGACGTGCGGCCACGGGTCCGCCGCGTGGACCTCCGCGACTCCGACGACGTGGTCGACGTGCTCAACACCGAGGCCGACGCCGCGCTGGGCCGCCTGTCACCGGCCGACGGCGTCGTGCTCGACGTGGTGTGGTTCGACGCCGGACCGGACACCCCGGGACGACTCCTGGTCACGCTGCACCACCTCGTGGTCGACGGCGTGTCGTGGCGGGTGCTGCTGCCCGACCTGGCGGAGGCATGGCAGGCCGTGACCACCGGCCGCACCCCCGCGCTCGCCCCGGTCGGCACGTCCTTCCGGCGGTGGGCCGGCCTGCTGGTCGAGCAGGCGCGCTCCGGCGCGCGGGCCGCGGAACTGCCGCTGTGGGCGGACGTCCTGCGCGATCCGGGACCGGCGCTCGGCGCACGCCCGCTGGACCCGACGCGCGACCGCGCGGACCGCGTCCGGTCCGTCACGGTCGAGCTGGACGCCGACACCACCGCGCCCCTGCTGGGCGAGGCGCCGGCCGCGTTCCACGCGGGCGTCGACGACGTGCTGCTGACCGCGCTGGCCGTCGCGGTCGGCACGTGGCGCGAGAACCGGACCGCCGTGCTGGTCGACGTGGAAGGCCACGGCCGCGACCACCCCGACGTCGACCTCTCCCGCACGGTCGGGTGGTTCACCGGCATGTTCCCCGTCCGCCTCGACCCCGGCCCGGTCGGCTTCGAGGAGGTGTGCGCGGGCGGCCCGGCCGCCGGGCGCGCGGTGAAACGGGTCAAGGAGCAGGTGCGGGCGCTCCCGGACCGCGGCCTCGGGTTCGGCGTGCTGCGCCACCTCGACCCGGAGCGCGGTGCGGAGCTGGCCCGGCTCGGCACGCCGGAGATCCTGTTCAACTACCTCGGGCGCGCCGGGGCCGTGGAGACCGGCGACTGGTCGCCCGCCCCGGAAGCCGACGTCGTGTCGCCGACCGCGCCGGACCTGCCCGCGTCGCACGCGATCGTGGTCGACGCGGGCGTCGACGGCACCGTGTTGCGCGCGACCTGGTCGTGGCCCGAGGAGCTGTTCACCGAGGACGAGGTCCGCGGGCTGGCACGGCGCTGGACCCGCGCGGTGACCGGGATCGTCGCGCACACCCGGCGACCGGGAGCGGGCGGCCGCACGCCGTCGGACCTGCCGCTGGTCGATCTGTCCCAGGCAGAGGTCGAGGCCGTCGAGGCGCGTTGGCAGGGCATCGAGGACGTGTTGCCCCTGTCGCCGTTGCAGGAAGGCTTGTTGTTCCACGCTTTGTACGACGAGCAGGGCCCGGACGTCTACGTGGTGCAACTCGGCGTGGACCTGCACGGCGACCTGGACGTCGGGGCACTGCGCGCGGCCGCCGCCGCCCTGCTGCGCCGGCACGCGAACCTCCGCGCCGCGTTCGCCCACGAAGGGCTGACCCGGCCGGTGCAGGTCGTCGTGGGCGCAGTGCCGCTGCCGTGGGCGGACCACGACCTGTCGGCCCTCGACCCCGGCGACCGGGACGCCGAACTCGACCGGATCACCCGGGCCGACCGGGAGCAGCGCTTCCCCGTGGACCGCCCGCCGCTCGTCCGCTTCACGCTCGTCCGCCTCGGCGACGACCGGTTCCGGTTCGTGGTCACCAACCACCACCTCGTGCTGGACGGCTGGTCCGGCCCCCTGGTGGCGCGGGAGCTGTTCACCCTCTACGCGACCCGCGGCGACGACCGGGGCCTCCCGCGGGTGACGCCCTACCGCGACTACCTGACCTGGCTCTCCGGCCAGGACCGCGACGCCGCCCGCCGCCACTGGCGCGACCTGCTCGACGGGGTGGACGGGCCGACGCTCGTCGCCCCGCCGGACGCCGCCCGCGCGCCGGTCGTGCCGGAGCAGGTCGTGCTGACCGTCCCCGAGGACCTGCGCGCCCGGCTCACCACCCTCACCCGGCGGCGCGAGGTCACGCTGAACACCGTGCTCCAGGCCGCCTGGGCGGTGCTCCTCGGCCGCCTGACCGGACGCGCCGACGTGGTGCTCGGCGTGACCGTGTCCGGGCGACCCGCCGACCTGCCCGGCGTCGAGTCGATGGTGGGGCTGTTCGTCAACACCCTGCCGGTGCGGGTGCGCCTCGACCCCGCGCTCCCGGCGGGCGACCTGCTCGACGCGCTCCAGCGACAGCAGGCCGACCTGACCGCCCACCAGCACCTCGGCCTCGCGGAGGTGCACCGGCTCGCCGGGGTGGAGGAGCTGTTCGACACCGACTTCGTGTTCGAGAACTACCCCGTCGGGCCCGGCAGCGGGTGGGACCTCGGCCCCGACCTGCGGATCACCGGCACGCACGGGCGCGACGCCGCGCACTTCCCGATGAGCCTGCTCGTGCTGCCGCACCAGGGGTTGCGGCTGCGCCTGGGCTACCGGCCCGACCTGCTCGACGCCGACGCGGCCGACCTCGTGCTGCGCCGCCTGGTGCGGGTGGTGGAGGCCCTGGTGGCGGACCCGGACGTGCCGTTGGGGCGGATCGACGTGCTGGACCGCGTGGAGCGGGAGCGGGTGCTGCGGGGTTGGCAGGGTCCGGTGCGGGATGTGCCGGTGACGACGTTGCCGGCCTTGTTCGAGGCGCGGGTGCGACGTGATCCCTCGGCGGTCGCAGTGGTGTTCGAGCGCGAGTCGTTGACGTATGCGGAGTTGAACGTTCGGGCGAACCGGTTGGCCCGGTGGCTGGTTGGGCGTGGTGTGGGTCCCGGTTCCCTGGTCGGGCTGGTGTTGCCGCGTTCGCTGGACCTGGTGGTCGCGGTCCTGGCGGTGGTGAAGGCGGGTGGCGGGTATGTGCCTGTTGATCCCGGTTATCCGGCGGAGCGGATCGCATTCCTACTGGACGACGCCAAGCCGGTGGTGGTGCTGGACGGGTTGGATTCCCTGGCCGGGTTGGACGGTCTTTCGGGCGAGGACTTGACCGATGTCGAGCGCGGTCGGTCGCATGTGGACGATGTGGCGTATGTGATCTACACGTCGGGTTCGACGGGGATGCCGAAGGGTGTTCCGGTGTCGCATGCGAACGTGGTGGCTTTGTTGGGTGCTGCCGCCGATCGGTTTGAGTTCGGTGTGGACGATGTGTGGTCGTTGTTCCACTCGTTTTCGTTCGACTTCTCGGTGTGGGAGTTGTGGGGGCCGTTGTCGTCGGGTGGGCGGCTGGTGGTGGTGCCGTTCGACGTGTCGCGGTCGCCGGAGGAGTTCTGGGATCTGGTGGTGGCGGAGGGTGTGACGGTGTTGAGCCAGACGCCCTCGGCGTTCTACCGGTTGGTTGACGCGGGTGTGTCCGGTGGTTCGTTGCGGTATGTGGTGTTCGGTGGGGAGGCGTTGCGGTTCGACCGGTTGTCGGGCTGGTTCGAGCGTCATCCGGGCGGTCCGGTGTTGGTGAACATGTACGGGTTGACCGAGGCGACCGTGCACGTCACGCATCACGTGGTCGCCGGTGACGGTGTCAGCGTGGTCGGTCGAGGTTTGCCGAACTTCCGGACCTACGTGTTGGACTCCGGGTTGAATCCCGTGCCGCCCGGTGTGGCAGGCGAGTTGTACGTGGCGGGTCCGCAATTGGCGCGCGGCTATCTCCGTCGTGCCGGGCTGACGGCCGGCCGGTTCGTGGCTGACCCGTTCGGCCCGGCGGGGGAACGGATGTACCGGACCGGGGACGTGGTGCGGTGGACGGTCCGGGGCGAGTTGGAGTACCTGGGCCGGTCGGACGACCAGGTGAAGATCCGCGGGTTCCGGATCGAGTTGGGCGAGGTCGAGGCGGTGCTGGCGCGGCATCCCGCCGTGCGGCAGGTGGCGGTCGTGGCGCGGGACGACGGCCCGGCCGGGAAGTGGCTGGTCGCGTACGTCGTCGGCGAGGCCGAGGCCGATGAGCTGCGCTCGTTCGCGGCGCGGTTCCTGCCCGACCACATGGTGCCGGCGGCGTTCGTGCGGCTGGACGCCGTGCCGATCACCGCGAACGGCAAGCTGGACCGGGCGGCGCTGCCCGCGCCCGACTCCCGCCGTGCCGCGTCCGGACGCGCGCCCCGCACCCCGGCCGAGCGCACCCTCGCCCGCCTGTTCGCCGAGGTGCTCGGCCTGGACGCGGTCGGGGTGGCGGACAACTTCTTCGCCCTCGGCGGCGACAGCATCATCTCGATCCAGTTGGTGAGTCGGGCCCGTCAGGCGGGGTGGGGCATCACGCCGCGGGCCGTGTTCGAGCACAAGACCGTCGAGGCGGTCGCCGCCGTCGCCGTCCCGCTCGACGCGGACGCCGGCCAGGCCCCGGACGTCGGCGTCGGCGACCTGCCCGCCACGCCGATCATGCGGTGGCTGGCCGAGCGGGGCGGTTCGGCGGACCGGTTCGCCCAGTGGGTGCTGCTCCGGGTGCCGGCCGACCTCGGCCTGGACCGCATCACCGCCGCCGTGCAGGCCGTGGTCGACCACCACGACGCGTTGCGCCTGGTCGTGCGCCCCGGTCACGACCCGGTCGTGCCACCGCCCGGCGCGGTCGACGCGCGCGAACGGGTGCGGCGGGTGGACCTCCCGGCCACCGACGACGTGGCCGCCGCCGTGCAGGCGGAACTGCACGCCGCGCAGGACCGGCTGGCACCGGCCCGGGGCGCGGTGGTCGAGGTCGTGTGGTTCGACGCCGGCCCCGGCCGTTCGGGACGGGTGCTGCTGGTCGTGCACCACCTCGCGGTCGACGGCGTGTCGTGGCGGATCCTGCTGCCCGACCTGGCCGCCGCGTGGCGGGCCGGCGCGCCCCTCGAACCGGTCCGCACGTCGTTGCGCCGGTGGGCCGAGGAGCTGGTCGCGCAGTCCCGGTCCGACGCCCGGGTCGCCGAGCTGCCGCGGTGGACCGAGGTGCTGCGCGACCCCGGCCCCGCGCTGGCCGCCCGTCCGCTGGACCCGGCCCGGGAGCGCGCGGACCGGGTGCGGTCGGTGTCGGTGGAGGTGCCGGCCGAGGTCACCGGGGCGCTGCTGGGCGAGGTGCCGGCGTTGTTCCACGCGGGGATCGACGACGTGCTGCTGACCGGGCTGGCGATCGCCGTGCGGCGGTGGCGCGGACCCGGCCCGGTGGTCGTGGACCTGGAGGGGCACGGCCGCGAAGACCTCGGGCTGGACGTGTCGCGCACGGTCGGGTGGTTCACCACCCTGCACCCCGTCCGGCTGGACGTCGGCGACGCCGGCCCCGGCGAGGCGCTGAAACGCGTGAAGGAGCAGGTGCGCGCCCTCCCCGACCACGGCCTCGGCTTCGGCCTGCTGCGCCACCTGAACCCCGCGACCGCCGGGGTGCTGGCCGAATCGGGCACGCCGGAGGTCGCGTTCAACTACCTCGGCCGCGCGGGCGCGCCGGACACCGGCGACTGGTCGCTCGCCCCGGAAGCGGCCACCGTGACCCCGGCCGCCCCGGACCTGCCCGCCGCCCACGCGCTGACCGTCGACGCCGCCGTGCACGACGGCGTGCTGCGGGCGAGCTGGTCGTGGCCCGGGGAGCTGTTCGCCGAGGCGGACGTCCGCGCGCTGGCCGACGCCTGGGTCGACGCCCTGACCGGCCTGGTCGAGCACGCCCGCGAGCCCGGCGCCGGCGGCTTCACGCCGTCCGACCTGCCGCTGGTGGCGCTGAGCCAGGACCAGATCACGCGGATCGAGCGGCAGTGGCCGGGGGTCGAGGACGTCCTGCCGCTGTCCCCGCTGCAGGAAGGGCTGCTCTTCCACGCCCTGTACGACGAACAGGGGCTCGACGTGTACCTCGTGCAGCTGTACGTGGACCTCGAAGGCGCGTTGGACGTCGGCGCGCTGCGCGCGGCGGCGGGCGCGCTGGTGCGGCGGCACGCCAACCTGCGCACCGCGTTCGCCCACGACGGCCTCGACCGGCCCGTGCAGGTGGTGCTGCGCGACGTGGACCCGCTCTGGGACGAGCACGACCTGTCCGACCTGGACGCCGCCGACCGCGACGACGAACTGGCCTGGCTGACCGACACCGACCGCGTGCGCCGCTTCGACACCACCCGCGCCCCCCTGATCCGCTTCACCCTGATCCGCCTGGGCGACAACCGCTTCCGGTTCGTCGTCACCAACCACCACCTGGTCCTCGACGGCTGGTCCAGCCCGCTCGTCGCGCGGGAGCTGTTCGCCCTCTACCTGACCGCCGGCGACGACCACGCCCTGCCCCGCGTGCCCCCGTACCGCGACTACCTCGCGTGGGTGTCCGACCAGGACCGCGACGAGGCGCGGCGGCACTGGCGCGAAGCCCTCGCCGGCCTCGCCGGCCCGACCCTGCTCGACCTCCCCGACCCCGCCCGACCACCCGTCGTCCCCGAGGAAGTCGCCCACGTCCTGCCCGACCACCTCGCCACCCGCCTGACCACCCTGGCCCGCGCCCGCGGCGTCACGATGAACACCCTGGTCCAAGCCGCCTGGGCCATCGTGCTCGGCCGCCTCACCGGCCGCGACGACGTGGTGCTCGGCATCACCGTCTCCGGCCGCCCCGCCGACCTGCCCGGCGTCGAGTCGATGATCGGCCTGTTCATCAACACCCTCCCCGCCCGCGTGCGGCTCGACCCGACGCGGCCGCTCGGCGACCTGCTCGACCGGCTCCAGGAGCAGCAGTCCGCGCTCGCCCCCTACCACTACCTGGGCCTGACCGAGATCCAACAGGCCACCGGCCTGGGCGAGCTGTTCGACACCGACCTGGTGTTCGAGAACTACCCGCTCGGCCCCGACACCGGCTGGGACGTGGGCCACGACCTGCGCTTCGTGGACGTGCGGATGCAGGACGCCACGCACTACCCCATGAGCCTGCTCGTGATCCCGCACGAGGAGCTGCGCCTGCGCCTCGGCTACCGCCCGGACCTCTTCGACGCCGACGACGCCCACCGCGTGCTCGGACGCCTGGTCCGGGTGCTCGAAGCGATGGCCACCGACCTCTCGACCCCGGTCGGCCGGGTGGACGTGCTCGACCCGGCCGAGCGCGAGCAGGTCCTGACCGGGAACCTGATACCCGCAGCGGCCTCGTGGCCGGCTTCGACCGATCCGGCCATCCCGCTCTATCCCGATGGTCCCGCACGCCCCGACCTCGCAAGCCCTGACCCCGCAAGCGCCGCGAGCCCCGCAAGGCCAGACGCCGCACGCCCCGCGAGTCCCGGTCCCGCACGCCCCGCAGGCCCCGCGAGTCCCGATCCGGCACGCCCCGCGAGCCATGCGCCTGTGCCCGCGCGTCCCGCCCATGCCGCGCGTCCCGGCCACCCCGACCACCGCACGGCTGCCACACCTCCCGCCACTCCCGCCGATCCCGAGGGCACGGGTTGGTTGCCGGCCTCGTTGTTTCAACCGACGTTCGACACCGTTCAAAACGGCGTTACGTTTCATGACCGCATCCAAGTTCACCCGATCGGGCACGAGCTGGAGGCACGGGCCAACCAACTCGCCCGGCACCTGGTCGAGCTGGGCGTCGGACCGGAACAGCCGGTCGCACTGGTGCTCCCGCCCTCCGACCACCGCACGATCGCAACCCTCGCGGTGCTCAAGGCGGGCGGCGCGTACGTGCCCGTGGACCCCGAGCGCCCCGTCGACTGGATCGCGGCCGTGTTCGACGAGACCCAGCCGCTCCTCGCACTGACCACCACCGCCGGCGCGATCGCGGTGCCCGGTCACGTCGAGCACGTGCTCGAACTGGACGACCTCACCCTAATCCACCACCCCGACACCGACCTGACCGACGCCGACCGCCTCGCGCCGCTCTCCCCGCACAACACGGCGGTGATCGCCTACACGACGGATTCGCTCCACGCCCCGGACGGCCTCGTCGCGGACCACGCATCCCTGCGCACACCCCGAGCGCGCGCCTACGTGCTCGACCACACCCTGACCCCGGTCCCACCCGGCGTGGTGGGCGACCTCTACACGTCCGCCCACGCCCGCGGCTACCTCGACCGCCCCGTCCTCACCGCCACCCGCCTCGTCGCCGACCCGTTCGGCCCGCCCGGCAGCCGCCTGCACCGCACCGGCGAACTCGCCCGGTGGACCCGTGACGGCACCCTCGTCCGCCTCGGCCGGGCCGAGGACCAGCTCACGATCCGCGGGTTCCGCCTCGACCCGACCCGCGTCGAGTCCGCCCTCGCCTCCCACCCCGCCGTCGCGCACGCCGCCGTCGCCACCCGGCGCGGACCGGGCGACGAACGCCTCGTCGCCTACGTCGTGCCGGCCGGGCACCGCGGGCCAACGCTGGTCGAGCTGCGCCAGTACGTCGCGAGCCTCCTCCCGGACCCGCTGATCCCCACCGCGCTGGTCACCCTCGACCACCTGCCGTCGACACCGGGCGGCCGGCTGGACCGGTCGGCCCTGCCCGCGCCGACCGCACAGGACGGCGACGCGCGCCGCCACCCGTGGACGCCCCGGGAACGCATCCTGTGCGACCTGTTCGCCGAGGTCCTGGGCCTGCCCGAGGTCCTCGTGGACGAGTCGTTCTTCGACCTGGGCGGCTACTCGCTGCTCGGCACCCGCCTGGTGGCCCGGATCGGCGCGACGCTCGGCCGCGAGCTGTCCGTCCGCGACCTGTTCGCCAACCCCACCGTGGCCGACCTGGCCAGGCGGTTCGACCAGGACGACCCCGCCGACGACGAAGGGCTGCGGGTGATCCTGCCCCTGCACCCGGCGGGCGACGCGCCGATCGTGTTCTGCGTGCACCCCGGCGGCGGCCTGAGCTGGTGCTACGCGGGCCTGGTCGGCAAGCTCGGCCGGCACGCCCGCCTCTACGGCATCCAGGCGCGCGGCCTGGCCGAGGCGACCGCGCTGCCGGCCGACACCGACGAGATGGTGGCCGAGTACGCGGCGCACCTGCGGTCCGTGCAGCCCACCGGGCCGTACCGGCTGGTCGGCTGGTCGTTCGGCGGCAAGATCGCGCACCGGCTCGCGGTCGAGTTGCAGCGGCAGGGCGAGCGGGTGGACCTGCTCGCGATCCTGGACAACTACCCGCACCGGGAGCCGCCCGCCGAGCCGAGGCCCGCGGAGCAGGACGTGCTGCGCGCCATCCTGGAGAGCCTCGGCCGGCCGGCCGGGACCACCGGGGACCTCGACCGCGCCGAGGTCGAGGAGCTGGTCCTGCGGCACGGCGGCCGCGTGGCGGGCGTCGACCGGGACCGGATCTCCGCCTTCGTGGACGTCTACCTGAACAACTGGGCGTTCGCGCAGGAGGTGACGCGCGGCGTGTTCCGCGGCGACCTGCTGTTCTTCACGGCCGTGCGCGACCGGCCGGAGGGCCTGCCCACGTTCGAGGCGTGGCGACCGCACGTGGACGGCGTCGTGACCAACCACGACATCGCCTGCGCGCACGACGAAATGATGAACCCGGGACCGCTGGCGGAGATCGGCACGATCCTCGCCGACGCCCTGTCCCGGACCGACCGGAACCAGTGAGGGGAAACACCGATGTCCAACCCGTTCGACAGCGACGACCGGCCGTTCTACGTCCTGGTCAACGACGAGGGCCAGCACTCGCTGTGGCCCACCTTCGCCGAGGTGCCGGCGGGGTGGACCGTCGTGTTCGGCGAGGCCGACAAGCAGGCGTGCCTGGACTACGTCGAGACGCACTGGACCGACATGCGGCCCAAGAGCCTGATCGAAGCGATGGAGCGGTAGTGGGCGCGGGAGCCGCGGCAGCCGACCACGAGTTCCGGCTGGCCGACGCCGACGCCCGCGACGTGGCGCGGGTCGCGGACCGGGTGACGGCCGGCGGCCCCGCCGTGGACGACCGGGCGTGGGTCGCGCGGGCCAGGGACGCCTGGGACGACCTGCCCGCCGGGCTGCGGCGTCGGCTCCGCGGCTTCCGCCGCGACTCCGGCGCGGCCGGGGCGCTGGTGGTGCGCGGCCTCCCGGTGGGCGCGCCGCCGGACACGCCGTCGGCCGGCGACTCGGTCCAGCGGCACGCGAGCACACCGGCCGCGGTCCTGGTCATGGCGGCGTGCGGGCTCGGCGACCCGGTCGCGTTCGCGCCGGAGAAGTCCGGGGCGCTCGTGCAGGACGTCGTGCCGGTGCCGGGCCGGGAGGAGGTGCAGGGCAACGCGGGCTCGGTCGAGCTGACGATGCACAGCGAGAACGCGTTCCACGAGCACCGCCCCGACTTCGTCGCGCTGCTGTGCCTGCGACCCGACCACGAGCGGGTCGCGTGCCTGCGCGTCGCCTCGGTCCGGGAGGCGCTGCCGCGCCTGTCCGCGGCCGCCCGCGACGCGTTGGCCCGGCCCGACTTCCACACCGCGCCGCCGCCGTCGTTCGGCACGGGCGGCGCGGCGCGGCGGCACGCCGTGCTGACCGGGGATCCCGCCGACCCCGACCTGAGGGTGGACTTCGCCGCCACCACCGGCCTGACCGCGTCGGGCCGCGACGCCCTGGGCGAGCTGGCGGACGCCCTCGCGTCCACCGCCCGCGACCTGCGGTTGCTGGCCGGTGACCTGGCCGTCGTGGACAACCGCGTCGCCGTGCACGGGCGCACCGCGTTCCGGCCCCGCTACGACGGCCGCGACCGGTGGCTGCAACGCACCTTCGCCGTCGCCGACCTGCGGCGGTCCCGAGTCGCGCGCCCGCGCGACGGGTACGTGCTGTCCGCCTGAGGGGGAGGGTCTTCCGTGTACGACCTCATCGTGATCGGCGGGCGCTGCGCGGGCGCGTCGACCGCGCTGCTCGCCGCCCGCGCCGGACGCCGCGTCCTGGTGCTCGACCGCGCCCGGATGCCCGCCGACACCGTGTCCACGCACCTCGTGCACCAGCCCGGCGTCGCGCTCCTCGCCCGGTGGGGCGTCCTGGACGCGGCGCTGGCCGGCGGCTGCCCGCCGATCGTGGAGAGCGGCTACCACGTCGCCGACGTGCACCTGCGTGGCGCGTCACGACCGAGCGACGGGCAGCAGGCCGCGTACGCGCCCCGCCGCACCGTGCTCGACGCGGCCCTGGCCGACGCCGCGGTCGCGGCCGGCGCCGAGTTCCGAGACCAGGCCACCGCCGTCGCCCTGCTGTCCGACGACGACGGCGTGCGCGGCGTGCGGTACCGGACGGCCGACGGCCGGGTGCACGAGGCGCGTGGCCGGCTCGTCGTCGGCGCGGACGGCATGCGGTCCGCGGTCGCGCGCTTCACCGGCGCGCCGACGGTGGTCGAGGACCCCACGCTGACCTGCGTCTACTACGCGTACTGGCGGGGCCTGCCCCCGCGGTTCGAGCTGTTCGAGGCGGCCGGCCGGTTCGCCGGGACGGTGCCGACCGACGACGGCCTGTCGGTGGTGTCGGTGTACTTCCCGCAGGCCGAGTTCGAAGCCGTCCGCCGCGACGCGCGCCGGACCTACGCCGAGAACGTCGCCCGGCTGGTGCCCGCGCTGCGCGACGCGACCGCCGACGACGACCGGTTCGGCAAGCTCTACGCCGTCGGCGACCAGCGCAACTTCGTCCGCCAAGGCCACGGGCCGGGCTGGGTGCTGCTCGGCGACGCCTGGCACCACAAGGACTCCATCACCGCGCGGGGCATCACCGACGCGTTCCGGCAGGCGGACCTGTTCGCCGCACGGGTCGTGCCGCACCTGGACGACCCGACGGCGCTGCGGGACGCCCTCGCCGCCTACGACGTCGAGCGCCGCGACCAGGTGTTGGAGTCCTACCGCAACACCCTGTCCGTCGCCCGCCTCGACGTGCAGGACGAGCGGATCAGGCTGCTGCGGTTCATCGAACGCGACCCGCGCCTGGTGGAGGGCTACTTCTCGGTCGTGTCCGGCGTGCTCCCGGTCGGGGAGCTGTACTCGCCGGACCTGCTGTCCGGGGCCGCGCGGGACGGCTGAACCGCTCCCGGCACGGGGGCCGGGCGACCGGAATCGGGAAACAGGGGAGGAACGGATGACCGGGACGGAACCGGACGACATCGGCACGCGCTACCACCGCGACGGGTGGGTCGTCCTGGACGAGGGTATCGGCGAGGACACCGTGCGCGACCTGCGCGCGTCGGTGGACCGCATCAGCGCGATGGTCCGCGACGAGGTGGTGCACGAGGAGGACGGCCGCGCGGTCCGGGCCCTGCACGGCTGCCACCGGTTCGACGACGTGTGCGCGGCGCTGGTCCGCCACCCGCGGCTCGTGGACCTGGCCGAGGCGCTGGTCGGCGAGCGCGTCTACGTCTACCAGTTCAAGATCAACGTGAAGAACCCGCAGGTCGGGCGGCAGTGGCCGTGGCACCAGGACTTCGCGTTCTGGTCCGTCGAGGACGGCATGCCCGCGCCGGACGCGGTCAACGTCGCGATCAACCTGGACGACGTGCACGAGGGCAACGGCCCGCTGACCGTGCTGTCCGGGTCGCACCGGCTCGGCGTCGTGCGGCCGGCCGGCGCGGCGGAGCCGGTGGCGGGCGGCGACTGGCGCGGGCACGTGTCGGCCGACCTCACGCACGGCGTGCCGGGGGAGCTGGCGGCCGACCTGGCCCGCCACCACGCCCCGGCGCGCCTGCTGGGACCGGCCGGGACGATCTCGGCGTTCCACCCGAACGTCGTGCACTCGTCCTCGGACAACCGGTCCGAGGACCGGCGGACCGTGGTGTTCGTCACGTACAACTCCGTCCGCAACACGCCACGCCACGTGACCAGGCCGGAGTTTCTGGTGGACCGCGACACGACCCCGGTCGGGCGGTGAGCCCGCGGTCCGATGTGGACCGCGGTGTTGCGGCCGACCAGCGGCTGTGCCCGCGCGGGTCGTGGGTCATCATGTCGCCGTGACTCATGCCGACTCGCCCACACCCGGGCTCACCACAGAACCGCACGGCAAGGCCGTGGTCGTCCGCGTGACCGGGGACATCGACATGTCCAACAGCGACACCCTGCGCGAACACTGCCTGGAGCTGCTCGACGCCGGGACGACCGCCCTGGTGCTCGACTTCTCCGGCGTCTCGTTCTTCGCCTCGTCGGGCATCGCCGCCCTCGGCCACATCCGCACCCACAACGCCGAGCTGGGCCGCCGCCCCGTCCACGTCGTGGCGAGCCGCCAGGTCCGCCGCTCGCTGGAGCTGGTCGCGCTGGACAAGCTGCTGCCGTTGCACGACGCGCTGGAGGACGCGCTCGCCGCCGTCGAGGCCGACGCCTCCTAGGCAGCCGGACCGGGGCCGGACCGGGTGGCCGGACCCGGTCCGGTCCGGCCACCGTCAGCGCGCCACCGTCAGCGCGCCCGCGTCAGGTCTCGGGCGAGGGCGGTGAAGTTGGCCGCGGCCGGGGAACGGCCCCGCACCGGCAGCGCGATCGCCAGGTCCACCAGCCGGACCGCCGGCCGCAACGCCAGGAACGCGACGTCCGGCCGGGGCTGCGCGGCCGACGAGCCGGGCACGATGCTCACCCCGCACCCGGCCGCGACCAGCCCGACGATGGTCGGCATCTGCACCGCCTCCTGCGCCACCCGCGGGGTGAAGCCGCCGCGCCGGCACAGGGCCGTGATCTCGTCGTGCAGGCCCGGCCCGAGGTGGCGCGGGAACAGCACGAACGGCTCGCCGGCCAGGGAGCGCACGTCCACCCGCCGCCGACCGGCCAGCCGGTGGTCGTTCGGCACCACCGCCACCAGCGGCTCCCGCGACACCGGCACCAGCTCCAGGTCGTCGGCCGGACCGGGCAGCGGCGGGCGCAGCAGGCCGACGTCCAGCTCCGCCGTGCGCAACCGCTCCACCTGCGACATCGTCGGCAGCACGGTGAACGACAGGGCGACCGCCGGGTACCGCGCCCGGAACGCCCGGATGATCATCGGCAACGGGTGCAGCACCGACGAGCCCACCATGCCGATCGCCAGCGAACCCTCCTCGCCCCGGCCCGCCGCCCGCGCCCGGCGCGTCGCGGCGTCCACCGTGGACAACGCGGTCCGCGCGTCCGCGACGAACGCCTCGCCCGCCCCCGTGATCCGCACGTTGCGGGTGTCGCGGTCGAACAGCACTACCCCCAGTTCGGCCTCCAACGCCTTCAGGGCCTGGCTCAACTGCGGCTGCCCGACGCCCAGCGCGGCGGCGGCCCGGCCGAAGTGCAGGTGGTCGGCGACCGCGACGGCCGCGCGCAGGTGCTTGAGTTCCATGTCCGTCCCGAATCAATGGCCGCTGATCCAGTGCACAATCAGATCAGGCGGCCCGTCCGGCGGCACCCTGGCCACATGCTGAAGACGATCCTCACGCTCGCCCTGGCCGCGTCGGTCACCCACGCGCCGCCCTCCGGGCAGGTGGTGCGCAAGGACCGGAAGGTGCGCGGCGAGGCGGGCGACCTCGCCGTCCGGGAGGTGCGGCTCGACCGGGGCGCACGCGGCCGGCCGGTCCTGCTCCTGCACGGCGCGCGCGTGCCCGGCGTCGCGTCGTTCGACCTGCCCGTGCCGGGCGGCTCGCTGGCGGCGGACCTCGCGCGCCGGGGCTTCCGGGTGTTCATCCTCGACGCGCGGGGCTACGGCGGGTCCGACCGGCCGCCCGCGCTCGACGCGCCGCCGTCCGCCAACCCGCCCGCCGTCACCGGCGACGAGGTGGTGCGGGACATCGCGTCGGTGGTCGACCGGCTGCGCGCGACGACCCGCCACGACCGCGTCGACCTCGTCGGCTGGGCGACCGGCGGGCACTGGGCGGGCTGGTACGCGAGCGAGCACCCGGACCGGGTCGAGCACCTGGTCCTCTACAACAGCCTCTACGGCGCGGTCGACGGCCACCCGACCCTGGGGCGCGGCTCGGACCTCGAGGACCCGGACCGGCCGGGCCACTTCGACGACGCGCGGCACGGCGCGTACCGGATCGCGACCGGGCCGGGCCTGCTCGCCGGCTGGGACGCGAGCATCCCGTGGGACGACAAGGACCGGTGGCGCGACCCCCGCGTGGCGGCGGCGTACGTCGAGCACGCATTGGCGAGCGACCCGACCTCGGCCGACCGCGAGCCGCCGGGCTTCCGCGCGCCGACCGGCGCGCTGAAGGACAGCTTCCGGCTCGCGATCGGCGAACGGCTGTGGGACGCGCGCCGGATCACCGCCCGGACCCTGGTCGTGCGGGCCGAGCACGACTTCTGGTCACGTGCGGAGGACGTGCCGACGCTGGTCGCGGACCTGGGCCGGGCGCAGGACGTGCGGGCGGTCCGCCTGGCCGGCGCCACCCACTGGGCACACCTCGACCGCCCCGCCCACGGCCGCGACCGACTGCTCCGCGAACTGACCACCTGGCTCTCGTGAGTCGAACGCGGGGGGTGGGTCAGGCTCCGCGTTCGGACGCGAGCCACGCGTGCCGTGCGGCGGGCAGGCTGACGGCGACCTCCCGCGCCTCGGCGACCACCTCGTAGTAGACGTTCTCGTACCGGGCCGCCATCAGCTCGACGTCGAACCGGCCCGACGCCTCGGCGCGGCACCGGTCGGGCGACAGCTCCTCCACCCGGCGCAGGGCGTCGACCATCGCCGCGTCGTCGTCGCACACGAACCCGGTCTCGCCGTGCGCGACCACCTCCGGCACGGACCCGCGCCGCGACGCCACGACCGGCGTGCCGCACGCCATGGCCTCCACCATCACCAGGCCGAACGGCTCGTCCCACCGGATCGGGAACAGCAGGCACCGGGCGGCAGTCAGCAGCTCCAGCTTCCCGTCCCGGTCGACCTCGCCGAGCCACTCGACGTCCGGGCCGAGCAGCGGCTCGACCTCCCGGTGGAAGTAGTCGTGCTCCTCCGGCTCACGGCACTTCGCCGCGATCCGCAACCGCACCCCGGCCGCGCGCGCGGCGAGGATCGCCTCCGGGATCCCCTTGTACGGCGCGGCCCGCCCCAGGAACAACGCGAAGTCGTCCTTCTCCCGCCGGAACGGGAACCGGTCGACGGGGACCGCGTTGTGCACGGTGCCGGCCCAGTCCAGGTCGGCCGCCTGCGCGCGCTGCGCGTCCGACACGGCCACCAGCCGCACGCTGCCGTTGAGGTTCCGGTAGTAGCGACCCGTCTCACCGGTCACCGGCCGGTGCGCGGTCACCACGGTCGGCTCCGGGCGGCCGCGGGCCAGCAGCGGTCCCGCCAGGCTGTGGTCGTGCACCACGTCCACGTCCAGCTCGGCCAGGATCGCGGGCAACGCGGTCGCGTGCACGACCTCCGGCAGGCTCTCGCCCATCCGCTCCGGCTCGGGCGGGACCGCCGTCGTCCGGAAGTCGGCCGCCGTGCCGTTGCGGCCCACGCCGACGAGGACCACGTGGTTGCCCCGCGCCACCAACCGGTCCACCAGGTCGGCGCACATGGCCTCGATGCCGCCGTAACCCGCCGGCGGCAACTCGAACCACGGCGGTGCGATCATCGCGATGCGCAACGGTTTCACCGCCATCGACCTCCGTTCAGCTCGGGGTGCGGCGCGACCGGGGCCCGGATCAGCTCGACGTCGTCGGGCAGACCGGTGATCCGCACGTCGTCCCCGTCGATCTCCAACGACACCCGGACGCCCATCATCGGCACGCCGTCGAGGGCGAGCGGCTCGAACGCCTCGGGCAGCACCGGCGCCAACCACACCTTGCGGTGCGGCGCGTACGGCTCGATCCGCAGCAGCACGCGCAGCAGGTGCACCGGCGTGGCCGACGCCCACGCCTGCGGCGAGCACGACGTGGGGTAGGGGATCGGGTCCGGGTACTCGGCCCGGTCGAACCCGCACAGCAACTCGGGCAGCCGGCCGCCGAACGCCTCGGCCGCGTCCAGGACCGCGGTGGCGACCCGCCGCGCGTGCTCCACGAATCCGTAACGCATGAGCCCGTGCACGACGAGCGCGTTGTCGTGCGGCCACACCGATCCGTTGTGGTAGCTCATCGGGTTGTACGCGCCCATGGCCGCGGACAGCGTCCGCACGCCCCACCCGGTGAACATGTCGGGACCCAGCAACGCGTCCGCGACCCGTTCCGCCTTGTCGTCGGCCACGATGCCGCTCCACAGGCAGTGGCCGATGTTCGAGGTGAGCGCGTCCACCGGCCTCTTGTCGCCGTCCAGGGCGATCGCGTAGTGGCCGCGGTCGGGCAGCCAGAAGCTCTCGTCGAACCGCGCCCTGAGCCGCGCCGCGCGCTCACGCCAGTACCGCGCGCCCTCGCGGTCCCCGAAGTCCTCGCACAGGCACGACCGCGCCAGGTAGGCGGCGTGCACGTACCCCTGCACCTCGCACAACGCGATCGGGCCCTCCGCGATCCGGCCGTCGGCGAAGTTCACCCCGTCCCACGAGTCCTTCCAGCCCTGGTTGACCAGGCCGCGCGGGGTCGCCCGCCGGTACTCCACGAACCCGTCGCCGTCCCGGTCGCCGTACTCGTCGATCCACGCCAGCGCGCGGTCGACGTGCGGGATCATCGCCGCCACCTGGTCGCGGTCGATGCCCCACCGCGTCAACTCGCCCAGCAGCACCACGAACAACGGGGTGGCGTCCGCGGTGCCGTAGTAGACGTTGCCGCCGCCCAGCGCCAGCGACGCGTCCGGGCCGAACCGCATCTCGTGCAGGATCCGCCCCGGCTCCTCCTCGCTGTCCGGGTCGACCCGCGTGCCCTGGTGGTGGGCCAGCGTCCGGACCGTGCCGAGCGCCAGGTTCGGGTCGATGGGCAGCGACATCAGCGAGGCCAGGATGGAGTCGCGGCCGAACAACGTCATGAACCACGGCGCGCCGGCCGCCACTGCGGTGTCGGACGGCCGGTCCGGGTCGAAGATCCGCAGCGCCCCCAGGTCCTGCCGGCTGCGCTGGAGCGTCGCGGCCAGCGACGGCTTGCCCGTGTACCGCAGCACCGGGGCCTCCCGGCGCCACCGGCGGGCGCGCACCACCGGCACGGACTCCTCGATCGGGCGCTCGCGCGGGAACATCGACTCCGTCGCGTGGCCGTCCCGCACCGGCTCCACCGTCACGCGGGTCGACCACGCTTCCTTCGGCGGGATGACGATCCGGAACGTGAGCGCGCACGGCGAGTAGTCCGCGCCGTCGGCCCGGACCCGCACGCCCTGGTTCCGGCCGTCCCACCACCGGGTGATGCGCAACTCCTCCGGCTCCACGTCGCACTCCTGCCGCCCGCGCTGGCGGACCCGGCCCTCCTTGACCTCGAACAGGTCGGCGAAGTCCGCCTCGACGTGCACCGTGACGACGTGCGCGACGGCCTCTCGGCCGAAGTTGCGCAGCGTGATGTCCTCGCGCATGCCCTCGCCCACGTACCGCTCGCGGCGCACGAGCAGGGTGCTCTCGGCGTCGTGGGACCGGGACCGGCCGCGCCCGACGAACGTCATCCGGAACGGGTCGCGGGTGACGGTGGTGATGTGCTCGACGCTCCCGCCGTCCACCCGCAGCGACCACCCGGACACGATCCTGGTGTCCTGGAAGAACACGCCCTGCGCGGCGGCCCCGTCGATGTTGCCGTCACTGCCGCAGACGCAGAACGACGTTCCGTGGACCAGGGTCACGGTTTCGGGCGACAACGCGACGGGCGCGCCGTCGTAGGCCCAACCACCCTCGGTCATCGCGGCCTCCTCCGCCGGGTGTCGCTGCCGCCGTTCGGGTCCACCACGGGTGCCACCGGCCCCGGTCGGCAAACAACACCCATCCCACCGGGGGACGTCGGCCTCGCGGCGGCCCACGGCGTGCATGTCCCTTGTGGACACGGGTAGTCCCGGGCCATGCGCGCTCTCACGCTCGACCCCAGGGAAGCCGGTTCGCTGCGGGTCGCCGACCTGCCCGAGCCCGAGCCCCGGGAGGGCGAGCTGCTCGTGGAAGGGCTGGCCGTCGGCGTGTGCGGCACCGACAAGGAGATCGCCGACGGCGAGTACGGCTGGGCGCCGCCCGGACGGGATCGGCTGGTACTGGGCCACGAATCGCTCGGCCGGGTGAAATCCGCCCCCGGGCCGAGTGGTTTCTCCCCGGGAGACCTCGTGGTGGGGGTCGTGCGCCGACCCGATCCGGTGCCCTGCGGCGCGTGCGCGCACGGCGAGTTCGACAACTGCCGCAACGGCCGGTACACCGAGCGCGGCATCAAGGAGCTGGACGGGTACGCGGCCGAGCTGTGGTGCGTGGAAGCCGCCTACGCGGTGGCGCTGGACCCCCGGTTGGAACGGGTCGGCGTGCTGCTGGAACCGGCCTCCGTGGTCGCCAAGGCGTGGGAGCAGGTCCGCCGGATCGGGGAGCGCGCGTGGTACGAGCCGGAGCGCGTGCTGGTGACCGGTGCCGGGCCGATCGGGCTGCTGGCCGCGATGATGGGCGCGCAGCAGGGCTTGGACGTGCACGTGCTCGACCGGGTGGACGGAGGCCCCAAACCGCTGCTGGCGCGGCGGCTGGGCGCGACCTACCACCACCGCGACGCCGAGGAGGTAGCGGCCGAGCTGCGGCCCGACGTGGTGATCGAGGCGACCGGCGTGGGCAGCGTCGTCTTCGGCGCGATCCGCCACACCGCGCCGTTCGGCGTCGTCTGCCTGACCGGCCTCTCCTCGGGCGACCTGGCCGTGGAGGTCGACGTCGCCGGCGCGAACCGGGCGATGGTGCTGGAGAACGACGTGGTGGTCGGCTCGGTGAACGCCAACCTTCGCCACTACCGACAGGCCGCCGACGCCCTGGCGAAGGCCGACCCGGACTGGCTCGACGGCCTGATCACCCGCCGCGTGCCGCTGGAGCGGTTCGCCGACGCGTTCACGCCCCGGCCGGACGACGTCAAGGTCGCCATCACGATGACCGGGTGACCTCGGACGAGTGGTGCCGCGGCGTTGGTCGGCTGTCGCCCGGGATCGCCCGGCTTGGCCGGTGGCCGACGCGCGGGTCGCGCGGCGTGGCGGTGGCCCGCTGTGGACGCCGCCCGGCGTGGCGTGGCTCAGGCGAGGGCCGCCACGGCGTAGGCGGCGGCTTCGGCGAGCAGCGCCTGGTCGTAACCGGCGTCCGCGGTGGCCTTGCTGGACATGGCCGCGATCACCAGCGGCGCGGCGTCCGGCGGCCACACCACCGCGATGTCGTTGACCGTGCCGTAGTCGCCGGTCCCGGTCTTGTCGGCCACCCTCCACCCCCGCGGGACACCGGCCCTGACCCGTCGCGTGCCGGCCTGGGTGGCGTTGCGCTCCAGCAGGTCGCGCAGGAAGTCGCGCTTCTCCGGCGGCAACGCGTCCCCGAGCACGATCCGCCGGTAGTCCGAGCCGATCGCCCGGGGCGAGGTCGTGTCGCGGGGGTCGTCGGGGACGGCCGAGGTGAGGTGCGGCTCGACCCGGTCCGCCCTCGTGACGGTGTCTCCGAGCGTGCGCGTGTACGCCGTCAGCCCCTCCGGACCGCCGAGTTCGCGGAGCAGCAGGTTGCCCGCCGTGCCGTCGCTGTGGCGCACCGCCGCGTCGCACACCTGGCGGATCGTCATGCCCGTGCCCACGTGCTGCCGGGTGATCACGGAACTCTTCATCAGGTCGCCCTCGGCGTAGGTGACGACCGTGTCCAGGTAGGACAGGGGATTGCGGTGCAGCACCGCTGCCGCCGCGAGCCCCTTGAACGTCGAGCAGAACGCGAACCGCTCGTCGGCACGGTGCGCGATCGTCGCGCCGGTGCCCGTGGCCACCGCGTACAACCCGAGCCGTGCGTCGTACTTCCGCTCCAGCTCCACCAGCGCCTCGTGCCGCTCCACCGCGGCAGAGGTCGTCGTCGGAGTCGTGGGAGTCGTCGGGGGAGCGGATTCGGGGGAGCGCGCGGACGGTGCCGACTCCGGGGCGCAGCCCGCCAGGGGCAGCAGTGCCGCCGCTCCCAGGAACGCGCGGCGGCTGATCGACCGGTGTGACGTCAAGATCTTCCCCTCCCGTTGGTCCTGTCGCCCAGGTTCACAGCCGGTCGCGATGCCGTCCAAGACGGGAACGCCGTCATCCATGCCGATCCCGCATAGAATCGCGGCCCGTGGATTTGGTCGAAGCGTGCAAGGCGTTCGTGGCCGTCGGCGGGCACGGCAGCTTCACGGTCGGGGCCGCCGCGGCGCGGATACCGCAATCCGTCGCCAGCAGGCGCGTCGCGGCGTTGGAGGAGCACTTCGGGGCCAGGCTGTTCACCCGCACCTCGCGCAGCGTGACGCTGACGCCGTTCGGCCGGGAGATGCTGCCGTCGGCGCGGCGGCTGGTCGACCTCGCCGAGGCGATGGCGCACGACGCCGAACGCGCCAAGCTGCGGCCGTTCCGACTGGCCGTGCCCGCGGTCTGCGCACCGCGCCCGCTGGCCCGGCTGGTCGCCGACGCCCGCCGCCACGACCTGGACCTCGACCCGCACCCCGCCGGACCCGGCGAGCGCGCGGACCTGGTGCGCGCCCAGGACGTGCGGGCGGCGCTGGTCGCCGTGCCGCCCGACGAGGGCTCCTGGCGGGTGCCGCTGGGGCTCGCCGGCCGGGACGATCCCGGTGCGGCGTCCCTCTACGTGGAGACCCTGCGCGCGGGACGTGCGGAACGAACCGCCCGCCGCCGCCGCGTCTGGCTCCAACCGGAGGACGACGTCCCGCACGTGCGCGACCGCGTCACCCGCCTTCGCGACGCCGTGGGCCTGCAACCGTCCCAGGTCGCCGTGTCGTCCTCGCTCGTCGCCGCCGCGGCCGACGTGCTCGGCTCCTCCGACCTCCTGCTCTGCTCACCCGGCCAGGCGGACGACCTCGGCCTGCACTGGCGACCGGTGGGCGAGCTGGACCTGGCCCGCGGCTACGACATCGCGGCCGGCGTGCGCGAGGACGCCGAACGGGTGCGCGACCTGCCGCACGCCGCGATCGGCCGGTGCCTGGGCGTCCCGGCGGGCGCGGCGTGACGACCAGGGTGCTGCGCGAGGCGCGCGAAGCGCTGGAGGAGGCAGGTCTGCGCGGATCGTTCCTGGTGCGCGACCTCGACACCGGCGAGGAGCTCGACCTGGACGCCGACGTGGAGTACCCGGTCGCGTCGCTGGTCAAGGTGCCGCTCGCGATCGCGACGCTGGAACGCGTGCGGCGGGGCGAACTCGACGCGGCCACCCCGATCGAGGTGTCGCCCGGCCGCCTCACCACGGCGGGGCCGATCGGCCTGCCCAAGTTCCGCCACCCCGCCACCATCGCGGTGGAGGACCTGCTCTACCTGAGCACCGCGATCAGCGACAGCACCGCCGCCGACGCCCTGTTCGCCCTCACCCCGCCCGCCGCCGTCACCGCCGAGCTGCGCCGGCTCGGCCACGACGGCATCACGGTCCGCCACCTCATGCGCGACCTCGTCGACACGCCGGCCGAGCGGTTCACCCCGGCCGAGGGCCACCTGGCCCACTCGCTGGCCATCGCGGCGGGGACCGCGGGCCGCGGCCACCCGGTGACGCAGCTGGACATCAGCCGAGCCAACTCCGGGTCCGCGCGGGCGTTCGTGGACCTGCTGCACGGCCTGTGGCGGCCGACGACGATCCACGCCGCCGTCGCCGCGCGGGTCCGGGAGCTGATGGGCGAGAACGTGGTGCGGCACCGGCTCGCGCCCGACTTCAGCTCCGACGCGTCCCGTTGGTCGTCCAAGACCGGCACGTTGCTCAACCTCCGCCACGAGGTCGGGGTGGTCGAGCACGCCGACGGGCAGGCGTTCGCCGTCGCCGCCCTCACCGAGTCCCGCGTGCCCGCCGTCGTGCAGCCCGGCGCGGAGGCGCTGATGGCCCACGTCGCCCGCACCCTGCGCGACCGGCTGCGGATGCGGTGACCGGGTTCACCGGCCGACCCGGAAGTCACGCGCGGACGGCACCAGCGCCGCCACGGCCGGCGCGGCGAAGCAGACCACCGCGCACACCGCGAGCACGGCGGACGCGCCGAACCCGTCGATCGCCGGCGCGATCAACGCCAACCCGACCGGAGCCAGGCCGTACGACAGCAGGAAGTCCAACGACGACACCCTGGCCAGCATCGCGGGCTCGACCTCACGCTGGGTCGCCGTGAACCACGGCACGTTGAACAGCTCGATCCCCGCGCCCGCCACCGCGTACGCGGCGACGACCACCACCGCGTGCACCGGCAGCAGCAGGCTCAGCGGCACGAACCCGTAGCACGCCAGCCCCGCCAGCGCCGTCCACCCCTGCGCGCGCCGACCCCGGCGGGCGGCGACGACCGCGCCGCCGAGCGCGCCGACCGTGAACGCGGTCGTCGCCGCCGCGAGCACGGCCGCCGTGCCGTAACGGTCACGGCTCACCAGCGGCAGCACGACGCTCGTCGTGGAGTACCCGGTGGCGATGACCGCCGTCAACGCCGCCAGCCCCGCCACGAACCACGGGTGCCGCCGCGCCTCCCGGATCCCGTCCAGGAAGTCGCCCCCGAACGCGGCCAGGAAACGGGCCACGGAGCCGGCCCGCAGGCCGATCGCGGGCCGCCTTCGGGTCACCGGCCCACCGCGGCCCGAGGACACGGCCGCGACGAGCCCGCTCCCCGCCCCCGGGCGGGGTGCGGACGTGCGCGTGGCGACGCCCGAGCCGTCGGGGGCGGTGCGGACCACGCCCCGCGCCCCGGCCGGCGGGATCAGGGCCGCGCCCCACCACAGCACGCCGGTCGCGACCACCAGCGCCGGCGTGCCGACGACCAGCGCCAGCAGCGCGGTCACGCTCGGCGCGACCAGCGACGTCACCCGGACCGCCAACGTCATCGCCGCGTTCGCCCGCCGCCGCAGGCCCTCGGCCACGACCTCCGCCGTCAGCGCCTGGAACGCGGGCCGGCACGCGCCCTGCCCGGCCCCGACCACGGCAGCCGCCACGGCCATCAGCGCCACCGAACGCCCCAACCCCAACGCGATCACCGGGGTGCCCAGACCGGCCACCGCACCGGACCACAGCACCACCCGCCGCCGGGAGTGCCGATCCGCCAGCACCCCCGCGACCGGCACCGCCACGAGGAAGCCGACGGTCCGCGCGGCCAGCACGACACCCAGCCCCACCGCCGACAGCGACCGTTCCAGCACGGCGAACCCGAGCACGAACGGCAATGCCCACGTCGCCAGGCCGGACAGCGTCGCACCCGCCCACAGCCGCAGGAACGACACGTCGCGGAACAACCGCGCTGACGGCGCGGCCGGTCGTGCGACGTCCTCGCCCACGCGTGGCTCAGCCGACCTCGGTGGTGCCGGACTCGGTGGAGCCGGACTCGCGGGCGGCACGCACCAGGTCCGCTCTGGCCCGCGCGACCCGGGACCGGACCTCCTCGACCACGCACCCGACGACCTCGGCCGCCTCGGCGTAGGACAGGCCCAGGACCTGCGTGAGCACGAGGGCTTCGTGCCGGTCCGAGACCGGCTCGCCCCGGCGGTCCAGCACGACCCGGCGGGCGATGGCCAGGAGCCACGTGCGCGCCGGCGTCCGCCCGGAGAACCGGCGCAGACCCGCCACGGCCCGCGCGTAGGTCTCGCGGGTGAGGTCGTCGGCCGACCCCACGTCGGCCAGGTGCGCGCCGAGTTCCCACACCTGCCGCTGGGTCGCCCGCACGAACCGCTCCAGCGCGTCCCGGTCACCGGACCGTGCCCGCAACGCCCAGCGCGTGACCTCGTCGTCGGGGTTCGTCACGTTGGGGAGCATCACGACTCTGAATCGTAACGACGTGCGGCGGGAAACTCGTGCGCCGAATGGCCCGACCGCACAGCGCCGCACGGCACCGACCCCGGCCCCCGACCGCACCCCGGTCGGGACCACCTCCCTCCTCAAGACAGGTCCGATGTGGACATCAGCGGTGCGACGGCGTTCGCCGCCGCCAGCGCCCGGTGCAGGGCCAACTCCGCCGTCGCGGCCTCGGCGAGCACGATCCCGGTGCACGAGCGCTGATCGGTCAGGTGCTCGATCCGGTCACCGGGGCTCGCGGTCGGGTACCACTCGGGCGCGCCGGGCAGACCCGCCAGCCGGTCCAGCCCCGACCACCCCTTGAGCACCCCGGCTTCGGCCGGGTAGGAGAGCACGAACGCCACCCCGAGGCCGGGTCGCACCGGCTCGGTCAGGAGCGCCGGCTCCCGGTCCAACGCCATCGAGACCATCGAGCGGTAGACGTTGGTGCCCAACGACCGGCACAACGCCTCGCCGACGAGCGCGCCACCGATCCGCGCGTTGATCTCGACCACCTCCGGACCGTCGGCGGTCAGCACGAACTCCGTGTGGGCGAAGCCCCGCTCGTGCCCGGCGACGGCCAGCACCCGGCCGATCCACTCGGCCAACTCGGCGAAGTCGGCCTCGGGGAACGCCACCGGGAACGCGGCGGCCTCCTCCCGCCGCACGGGCTCGGGGGACAGCTGCCGGCTCAGCACGCCCAGTAATCGGGTGCGCCCCCGCCACGTCACCGTCTCGGCGCTGTAGAGCGGACCGGCGAAGTACGGCTCGGCGACCAACCGCCCCTTCAGCGGCGTCCGTTCGGCTTCCCGGAGCGCGTCGGCCAGTTCGCCCCGGTCCCGGACCAGCCACACCGCGCGCGACGACGTGCCGGCCGAGTCCTTGACCACGAGCGGGAAGGTGTCCGCCGACCGCGGGTCCACCGGTCCGCCCCGGCTCAGCCCGTGCCGGTGCAGCAACGCCCGGACCTCGCCCTTGTCCCGCAGCACGCGCACCGCCTCCACCGACGGTCCCGGCAGGCCGAGGCGGCGCGCGAGTTCCGCACCCGGCAATGCCCACGTGTCCGTCGAGCTGATCAGACCGGTCACGTCCGGGAGGGCGCGCAAGGCGGTCTCGCACGCCGCCACGTCCGTGGTGTCGATGTCGACCACCCGCACCCGGTCGCCCGCCACGGCCAGCTCGTGGGTGTAGATGGACCGATCGCCGGTGAGCAGCACGAGGTCGTGGCCCGCGTCCTCGGCGGCGGACGCGAGCCGACCCAGGCCGAAGGTGAGGGCTTCCAGCAGCACGATGGTCACGGCACGGGATTCCTTCCGGGGTGTGGTGGGACAGCAGTGGGCCGTGCGCCCGGCGCACCGGGTGGGTCGTTCCGGACGGGATCGGTCAGACTCGCCAGACCGTGCCCCGCCGCTCGTACTCCAACACCGTCTCGACCCGCTGGGCGGTCTTCGCGCCGAGGAAGCGTTCGACCAGCCAGAGGGCCACGTCGAGACCGGAGGTGATGCCGCCGCCCGTGATCAGGTCGCCGTCGTCCACCACGCGGGCGTTGACGACGTTCGCTCCCTGTGCGGCCAGGTCGGCCTTCGCGCCGGAGTGCGTGGTGGCGTTACGCCCCCTGGTGAGGCCCGCGGCGGACAGCACCATCGTGCCGGTGCAGATGCCGACCCGCACCAGGTCCGCGCCGGCCAGGCGGCGCAGGAAGCCCTGGTCTCCGATGAGCCGGTTGACGCCGGGGCCCGTCTTGTCGGCGTACCCGCCACCCGGGACCACCAGCACGTCGGCCCGGCCCGGCGACCAGCCCTCCGGAACCTCGACCCGCGTCCCGTACGTGCAGGTGACCGCCCCGGGACGGCCGACGCCGACCAGGCTCGTCGTCAGCGCCCCGCCGCTGATCCGCCCGGCGAGGCCGAGCACCTCCACCGGTGCGACGAAGTCCTGCTCCTCCACCCCGTCGAACAGCAACACCTGCACCCGCACCGGCGTCGCGGCGGACGCGACCCCCGCCCCACCCGCGACCGCGCCGGCCGCGCCGACCGACAGAGCCGATGCGCGCAAGAACGTACGACGTTCCACGGTGACCTCCCCGGTTCCCGATTCACCCAGTGGTCGGACGGAGTCGGCATCCGGTTCCCCGATCACCGGGCCCGACCGGGGCCGGTGATCGCCTGTCACGTCTATAACTTCAGTGTGGAACGAAGTCGACAGACGAGTAGGTCAGGTCCATCCGGGTGACGACATCGCCGCGGACGCGGTCGGAGACCGCCTTCGATCCGCCGTCCGCCGGGTCGGCGCATACCCGGCACGGGCGTTGGCGACGTGGTGCGGAGGTGATCGCGGCTTTTGGTGCCGGTGGTGGAAGTGCCCGTGATGTCGATCGTGTTGTTCATGACGGTCCTCCTTGCGGGGTGGCACGTCACGGCGACGTGCGGTGTCCTCAGTGGAGTGATCAGGCGAGGCCGCCGTTGGCGAAGAGCACCTGGCCGTTGACCCACCTGGCCGGGCCGGCGAGGAAGGAGACGGTGGCGGCGATGTCCTCCGGCTGCCCGAGGCGCTCCAGCGGGGCGACCTTGGCGAAGTGGGCGATCGCGGCGTCGTCCTTCCCCTCCAGGAACAGCGGGGTGGCGGTGGGGCCGGGCGCGACCGCGTTGACCGTGATGTCCCGGCCGCGCAGCTCGCGGGCGAGGATCAGGGTCATGCCCTCCACGGCGGCCTTGCTGGCGACGTACGCGCCGTAGGTGGGCAGCTGGGTCCGGGTGACGGAGGTGGAGAAGTTGACGATCGCGCCACCTCTGCGGACGCGGCGGGCGGCTTGCTGCGCCACCACGAACGTGCCCCGGATGTTGGTGCGGTGCATGCGGTCGAGGTCGGCGAGGTCCAGGTCGGCGATCGGGGCCAGCACCATGATCCCGGCCGTGTTCACGACCACGTCGATGCCGCCGAACGTGGTCTCCACGGCGTCGAACGCGGCCTTCATGTCGTGCTCGTCGGCGACGTCGCCGCCCACCGCGAGAGCCTGTCCGCCGCGGGCGGCGATGTCGGCGACCACGGCGTCGGCCTTGTCCTTGCCTCCGGCGTAGTGCACGGCCACGGCGAAGCCGTCGGCGGCCAGCCGGTCGGCGACGGCGCGGCCGATGCCGCCGCTGCCACCGGTGACGAGGGCGACCCTGGTGGAGGTGTGCTCGGTCATGGGGGTTCCTTCCGGTTGTCCGTGCGTGGTCACGGCTTGGTGGCGAGGTAGGTCAGCCACTGGGTGAGGAGGCCGAGTTCGGCGGGGCTGAACGACTTCGGCTGGTCGGCGCGCAGCAGCGCCGCGAGGGTGGTCGCGGCCTGCGCCACGGTGAGCGGCACGGTCGCGGGATCGGTGTCGGGTTCGGGGGTCAGGATGCCCGGGAGGACGATCTCCCGGACCCGGACCGAGAGCGCCGGGTCGCGGTCGGTCTCCGGTCTGTTGAGCAGCGCCAGGGCGACGCCGCTGTTGGTGGACAGCACGATCTCGGCGGCGAGGTCCGGGTCGACGGCGAGGCGGCCGACGTGGGCGATCCGCTCGAGCATGCCGCGCAGCAGCGCGTGGGCTTCGCGGACCGCCGCGGGGCGCGAGGTCAGTCGGGGCGTGTACATGAGGCGGTACACGTTGGGGTGGTCGAGCGCGAACCGGGTGTGGTCGTCCCAGCCGCGCCGCAGGTCGGCCACCGGGTCGTCGGTCGGCACGGCGGCGCGCTTGGCCGCGAGGTACTCCGCGAACCCCTGGTCGACGACCGCGGCGAGGAGTCGGTCCTTGTCGCCGAACAGCCGGTAGATGACCGGCTGCTGGACACCGGCCTTCTCGCCCACGGCACGCGTGGAGATGTCGCCGTTGGGCGAGGTCTCCAGCAGTTCGGAGGCTGCCGACAGGATCGCTGATCTGTTGTCCACGTTAGCGACGGTAACACTGCGGTGGATCGTTGACAACAGATGCTCGTTAGCGATGATCCGATCGGGTGGGCGGCCGGTGGTCGAGCCAGGTCCGCAGTGCCCACCAGTGGCGCAGGGTGCCCAGGACCGTCGGCGCGCTGTCGTCCCACGGCGTGCCGGTGAGTTCGGCGAGGCGGTCGAGCCGGTACCGGACGGTGTTGGGGTGCACGTGCAACGCCGCGGCGGCGTGGCCGAGGCGTTGGCCGTGGTCGAGGTAGACCAGGGCGGTGGCGACCAGTTCGCGGTGGAAGTCGTCGTCGCGGTCGAGGCCCGCCAGCGTGCCGCGCAGCAGCTCGGCGAGCACGGGCTGGGCGGCCAGCGCGACCTCGCCGGACAGGTCGGTGAGGTCGCGCACGCCGCGCAGGCCCGCCCGTCCCGCGAGCCGCAGGGCCGCCACGCACAGCGGGTGCACGTCGCGCAACGCGGGCAGCCCGGTCGCGGGCGCGGCCACCAGCAGGACGTCGCGGGGCAGGGTGACCGGGTCGGGTCGGCGGGCGGCCAACCCGGTCAGCCGCCCGTCGACCAACCCGTAGACGCCGCCGAACTCCAGCAGGCGTTGCTCCAGCGCGCGGGCCTCGGCGGGCTGCGTCACGTCGGAGACCAGGCAGTGGTAGGCCCCGTCGGCAGACAGGCCCGCCCGGCGCAACTCTTCGGGCCCCGGGTGCGCGCCGTCGCCGTGCAGGAGCAGCCGTCGCAGCAGGTGCGTGTTGGCGTCCCGGTTCGTGCGGGACAGCTCCAGCTCGGCGGTGTGGTAGCCGTTGATGACGTGCCGTTCCAGGGCGCCGGTGTAGCGGTCGAGGTCCACCATCCCGGCCAGCAGCACCTCGTCCGGCACGCCCGCGTCCCGGCTGCGCGCGATGGCGATCCTCATCGCCTCCGTGCGGCCCGCCTGGACGCCGCGCAGCAGCCCGTCGATGGAGATGCCCTGCGCCGCCCGGTCCGCGCCCAGCGCCTCGGCGGCCTGGAAGTCCTGCGCGCCGGGTTCGTCGGGCCGCTCGAAGAAGTGCAGCCCGATCGCCAGCAGCACCTCCACGTGGCGGCGGTTCTCCGCTTCCGGCAACCGGGCCACCTCGGGGGAGTTGCCGCGGGCGGCGCGCACCAGCTCGTCCACGACGCTGCGGTCGGCGGCCATGCCCCTGATCACTTCTCCGAGCAGTCGTCCGCGGTCGTGGGCTGCCGACACCGCTCCTCCTCCCGCCGCGACGTTGTGGCAGTGGCATAACGAGCGCCCGGCTCGTTGGGCGTCGGCCCCTACCGCGGGCGGGCCGCGAGCCGGTATTCCTTTCCTACTGAACGGTAACAGTCCCGCCGGGCTCGGGGCCCGACGCGAGTCCGGCGATCGACGCGCACGACTCGACCCTGCACGGATGTGACAACTCGCGCATCCGGTTTGGAGTTCTCGTGGACAAGAAACCCGTTTCGACCCGGCGGAACCGCGCCCGGCTGCTGGGCGCCCTGGCCGCCTGCGCCCTGACCGCCGGCCTGGCGCCGGCCGCGTCCGCCGCCCCGCCCTCGGGCACGGCGCTGCGCGAGGTGATGTTCGTCGGGAACAACTGGGACGGCACCGCCGACGTGATCGCCTCCAGCGGCGACTTCGCGAAGATCGGCCGGGTGAACATCATCCCGGATCGCCAGGAGCGGCTCTGGGAGATCTACCTCAACCCGATCAGGCTGGCGTTCTTCCTCGGCATCCGGTCCGGTCCCGGCGAAGGGCACGACCAGTTCGTCGACGACATGTACACGACGCCGGACGGGCGCGCGGTCGTCGCCTCCCGGCCCAGCTTCGCCGACGTGGTCTCGATCGACCTGGCCACCGGCCGGGTGAACTGGCGCTTCCCGGTGTCCGGTTTCCGCTCCGACCACATGGCCGTCTCCCCCGACGGGCGGCGGGTCGCGGTGTCGGCGTCGACGTCCAACACGGTGCACGTGCTGGACATCGGGACGGGGCGCGAGGTCGGTTCGTTCGCCACCGGCGACAAGCCGCACGAGAACGTGTTCACCGACAACGGCCGGTACCTGTGGAACATGTCCATCGGCGAGGTCAACACCGCGCTGGACGACCCGGCGTTGGACTTCACCAAGGGCGACCGGCGCATCACGGTCGTGGACACGACCACGTTCCGGCAGGTCAAGGTGATCGACATGCGGCCGAGGCTGGACGCGTTCGGGCGCTCGGACCTGTCCGACTCCGTGCGGCCGGTGGCGTTCACGCCCGACGAGTCGAAGCTGTACTTCCAGGTGTCGTTCTTCCACGGGTTCCTGGAGTACGACGTGGCCGCGGACCGGATCACCCGGTTGAAGGAACTGCCGAAGAACCCCGCGACGAGCCCGGATCGCACCACCTGGGTGAACGACTCGCGCCACCACGGCATGTCGATGAGCCCTGCGGGGGACAAGCTGTGCGTGGCCGGGACCATGGACGACTACGCGGTGGTCGTGGACCGCGCGAGCCTGCGGGAGAGCGCGCTCGTGCCCGCTTCCAAGCCCTATTGGGCGACCGTGAGCGGTGACGGGCGCAGTTGCGTGATCTCCGAGAGCGGCGCCGACCAGGTCACCGCGATCGACTTCGCCACCGGGCGCAAGCTGGTCTCGGTGCCGGTGGGCGACCACCCGCAGCGGGTGCGGATCGGCCACGTGCCGGCCGGCTGGACCGGCCCCGCGAACTGACGACAGCCGAGCGGTGGTCGGTGCCCTCCAGGGCGCTGACCACCGCTTTTGTCTGTCCGGTCGCATCCTATAGGTTATAACCTATAGCGAGGAGGTGGTGATGGCGGAGCCCTTCACGACGAAGAGCGACTTCGCGTACACGACGCTGCGGCAGAAGATCCTCTCCGGCGAGTTCGCGCCCGGTCAGGTGCTGAACCAGGCGACGTTGGCGCGCACGATCGGCATCAGCACGACGCCGTTGCGCGAAGGGCTGCGGCGGCTGAAGTCGGAAGGGCTGGTCGAACTCGATGCCCACCGCGACGCCCGCGTCACCGAGTTGACCGCGGCGGAGGCCCGCGACCTGCTGGAGGTGCGCGCGTCGCTGGACCCGCTGGCGGCCTCGCTCGCGGCCCTGCGCCGCACGGAGTCGGACCTCCGCGCGTTGCGCGCGGCCCTGCGCGGGCTGGAACCGCTGCGGCGCGACCCCCGGACCGCGGACCTCGCCGCGCACCGCCGATTCCACGCCGCGCTCTACCGCGCGTCGCACAACAACCTGCTCATCGCCACGCTCGACGGTCTGTGGGACAAGGCCGACCGGTACCGCCGGCTCGCCTTGGCGGACGGCCGTGAGGACGAGGAGGCCGAGCTGAAGGCCGCGGAGCACCGGCAGCTCGTGGAGCACGTCGCCGCGGGCGACGCCGACGCGGCGGCCGACGTGATGCGCCGGCACGTCTCCACGAGCCTCGGCGCGAAGGCCGCGGCCCGGCTGGGCGCGACCTGATGGCCGGCGGCGGGCGGACGGCGGTGCTGCTCACGCACACCGTGCTGGTGCAGCTCGTCACGTTCGTCCTGCGTCCCACGGCCACCTACCGCGCGCTGGAACTGGGCGTGCCGACGGGGTGGCTCGGGGTGCTGTCGGCGGGGTTCGCGGTCGCGCCGCTGGTGCTGGCCATCCCGTCCGGGCACGCGGTGGACCGGCTGGGCGAACGGCGGGTCATGCTGGCGGGCGCGGTGCTGATGTGCGCCGCCGCCGGGACGTTCGCGTTCGTCGGCGGCGGGGTGGTGGGGTTGCTCGTCGGCAGCGTGCTGCTGGGTACGGGGCACCTGTGCTCGGTGGTGGCGCAGCAGGCGTTGGTGGCGAACACGACCGAGACCGCGCGGTACGACGCGGCGTTCGGCTACTACACGTTCGCCGCGTCGTTGGGGCAGGCGGTCGGTCCCGGGCTGATCCTGTTGTTCGGCGGTGACCGGACGATCCCGCGCACCGATACCGTGTTCCTGGTGGCGTTCGCGATCACCGTCGGGTTGATCGGCGTCACGGTGGCGCTGCGCGCGCCCGCCGTCCGCCGGGCATCCACAGTGGATGGTGCTCCGGAAGGCGTGCGGGACCTGCTGCGGCGGCCCGGGCTGGTGCGGACGCTGTCGGTAAGCTGCGTCGTCATCGCGGCCGTCGACATAACCCTGGTGTACCTGCCCGCGTTGGGCGCCGAGCGCGGTATCCCGTCCGGCGTGGTGGGCGTGCTGCTCGCGGCTCGTGCGGCGGCGTCGATGACGTCACGGCTGTTCCTCGGACGGCTGGCCGGGTGGCTGGGTCGGCGTCGCCTGTTGTCGGGCAGTGTGGCGTTGTCGGCGGTCGGGCTGGCGGCGGCGGCCGTGCCGATGCCCGTGTGGCTGCTGGTCGTGGTCGTGGTCGTGGTGGGTCTCGGGTTGGGTGTCGGGCAGCCGCTGACCATGTCGTGGCTGGCGGAGGCGACGCCGCCGGGGCTGCGCGGTCGGGCGATGTCGTTGCGCCTCACGGGCAACCGCCTCGGCCAGGTCGTCGTGCCCAGCGCGGCAGGGTTGCTCGCGGCCGGCACGGGAGCCGCGGGCGTGCTCGTGCTGACCGCCGCCGGCCTGACCGCCGCCGGTGTCGCGGCCGGCCGACGGCCACCCGACTCGACCTCGCAGTAGCGCCGGCGACCGGCCTCGTTCTTGAGGAACCAATCCGCGATGAGCGCGACGCACCAGGCCGATTCCCGCGGCCGAGCAGCGGAATTCCCGAGCGCCGGGGTCGTCGATCGCGGACCGTCCGACCGACGACCGCGTCCACAGCCACCGCGTCGAGCACGAGCGGCCGCGGTCGGGGCGAGCCCTGCCTGGACCGGGATGACACCGTAGTCCGATCCAGGGCGCGAGAATCTCAGACCACGGTCCGATTACAGGGCAACGGGAAACGCCGAAACTGACTGCGTGCTCACCTCACTGCTCCCCGCCCTGATCGCCTTCGCCGCCCCGCTTGCCCCGGTCGCTCCAGCCGTCGCGGCGCAACCCGTCGTGGACGCCGCCGCCGTCGACGCCGTCGTGCGGCGCTACCGCGAGGAGACCGCGCTGCCCGGTGTGGCGGTGGTCGTCACCCGCGGCCCCACCGTCGTGCACGCGGCCGGCTACGGCCACACACCCGACGGGGAAGCGGTCTCCGAGCACACGGTGATGGCGGCGGCGTCGGTGAGCAAGTCGTTCACCGCGCTGGCGGTGGTGCAGCTCGCGGAGAGCGGGCGGATCCGGCTCGACGACCCGGTGCGCGACCATCTGCCCGAGTTCGCCCCGGCCGACCCGCGTGCCGCGGACATCACCGTGCGCCGGCTCCTCGACCAGACCTCGGGCCTGTCGGACACGACGTTCCGCTCCTTCAGCGGACCGAGGGTCGACACCCTGACCGAGGCGGTGGCGGCCATGCGCGACGCACGCTTGGCCGCCGCCCCCGGCACCGCGTGGGCTTACCACAACCCGAACTTCCAGGTCGCCGCCCGGCTGGTGGAGGTGGTCGCCGGGGTGCCGTTCGCCGACTACCTGCGGCAGCACGTGTTCGCGCCCCTCGGCATGCGCGACAGCCGGACCGTCGACACCGAACGCGATCTGCCGCCCAGCGCCCGCGGCCACCTGAAGGTGCTCGGCGCGGCGGTCCCCTTACCCGAGCCACCGGCCTTCGGCAACGGATCCGGCGGCGTGCTCACGTCGGCCCACGACCTGGCCGCCTGGCTGATCGCGCAGCACAACGGCGGCCGTGGCCCCGACGGGACCTCGATCGCCACCCCCGAAAGCATCACCGCGATGCACACCCCGTCCGCCGTGTCGGATTCCTACGGCCTGGGCTGGTTCATCGGCACGACCCCGTCCGGCGCGCCGCTCGTAGACCACGGCGGCGACCTGTTCACCTCGACCGCGTACCAGGCACTGCTCCCCGGCTCCGGCTACGGCATCGCGGTCCTGGCGAACACCGGCCTCCAGTACGGCGACGCCCAGGCGATCGGCGAACGCCTCATCGCCCTGATCGAGGGACGGCCGCCCTTACCGGTGGACGACCCGTACATCGTCACCGACGTGGTGCTGCTCGTGCTGACGGCGGCAGTTGTCGCGCTGACCGCCCGCGGCGTGGTCCGGTCCCGGCGCTGGGCCGCGCGGCGGTCCCGGAACCTGTGGACGGTCGCTCGGCTGCTGCCATGGGTCCTGCCCCTGGTGCTCCTGGTGACGATCCACCGGGTCGTGGGCTACCTCTACCGGGGTCGGGACGTGGCGTGGCTCCAGGTGCTCTACCTGTACCCGACCTTCATGCTCCTGCTCGGCGTCACGACCCTCGGCTGCGCCGCCGTGCTCGTGACGAGGGCATTCGCCCTCCGAAGACCGCTCGCACCGCAGTGCCGGCGAACGGGCCACCGCCGCGAACCCCGGCATGACCCCACCATGCCCGGCGGAGGCGGGATGCGACCGGGGGCGTGATGGGTCCGGGCGAGTTGCGGACAGCGCGGAGAAGACGGCAGTGAGGGCGGAAGCAGCGAGGAAGGAGGCAGTAAGGGAGAAGCAGTGGGTGAGGCGGCAGCGAAGGAGGACTGTTCGAGCCCTTGGCCCGGCCGTGGGCAACTGGTCGCAGGGTTGGGCGATGGTGGCCTCGGTCCAGCGTCGGCGTGGGTGGAAGCGGTACGCCCGCGATCCTGGCCGCCACCACCCTGCCCGGCCGGGTCCGTGAGGCCGTGGCGACAACGGCGACCCCGAGTGATCGTCCGGTTCCGGCCCACCCGCGTCCATCGGGTCGTGCCGCCACGCCGGCGACGGGATCCGCGGTCTGAGAGCTTCTCGTGAAGGCCGGGGCGGGTGCCGGCGGCCGGCTGTCGTCGTCGGGCCGGCGGGCTCGGCGAGGTGCGTGACGGTCACGCCGGCGTCCGGGCCGGCGGCCGGCTCGCACCGGACCGGGCGTTGCGTGGACCACGCGCTGTGGCAGCCGACGCCGAGGCACGCGAAGATCGTCGGGTGAGTGACAGCCTGTGGGACGTGACCCTGGCCGACCTGCGTGCCCGGACGGCGAGCGCCAGTCCGACGCCGGGCGGCGGCTCGGTGGCGGCCGTCACGGCGGCGTTCGGCTGTGCGCTGGTGCTCATGGCCCTGGAGATCACCGCCCGCCGCGACCCGGCGGTCGGTGACGCGATCGCGACCGGCAGGTCCCTGCTCGACCGGCTGGAGCCGGCCGCCGACCGCGACGTGGAGTTGTTCGAGGACTACCTGCGGGCGCGGCGGCTGCCGCGGGGCACCGACGAGGAGCGCGAGACCCGGCGGGCCGCGGTGGCGGCGGCGTCGGCGGCGGCCACGGAAGGGCCACTGGCCGCCGCGGCGGTCGCCGTGGAGGCGCTGGAGTGGGCGTTCTCCGTGCTGCCGCTGGTCGCCGGCACGGTGGTGAGCGACGTCCGTGCCGGGGCCGACCTGTTGCTCGGGTCCGTGCTCGCCACCCTGCGCGGAGCCGAGGCGAACGTGGCGCAGATGGGCGACGACGCGCCCGCGTTCACCGCGCGCCTCGACGCGCTGCGCCGCGCCGCCGAGGCCGCGCACGCCCGCATCGACCTCACCCCGGAGGAACCCCGATGACCGCACGCACCATCGACCCGGCCGAGCTGGCCGAGTCCATCCGCGCCGAGATCCGCGCCGACCTCGCGGCGATCCCGGACCGCCTCACCGTGGTCGGCTTCCTGGTCGACGGCGACCGGCCCGCGCGCACCTACGCCGAGTACACCCGGCGCGCGTGCACCGAGGTCGGCATCGACTTCGACCTCCGCACACCGCGGGCCGACGACATCGAGACCGCGGTCCGCGACGCGAGCGCGGACGAGGGCGTGCACGGCGTGTTCGTCTACTACCCGGTCCGCGACCCCGAACGCGACCGCTGGCTGCGCGAGCTGGTCGACCCGCGCAAGGACGTCGAGGGCCTGCACTCGTTCTGGAGCCGCTGCCTCTACGAGAACCGGCGCTTCATCGACGACGCGGGCACCCGGCGGGCCGTGCTGCCGTGCACCCCGCTGGCCTTGATGAAGCTGCTCGGCGAAGCCGGCGCGTTCCGCGGCCCGGCCGACACCCCGCTGGCGTCGGTGAAGGCGTGCGTCTTCAACCGCAGCGAGATCGTCGGCCGCCCGCTGGCCGCCATGCTGGCCAACGACGGCGCCGAGGTCACGTCGTTCGACCTCGGCGGCTCCCTCGTGTTCCGGCACGCGGCGGGCATCCAGGGCCACCACGTGGACGCCGTGGCGGTCGACCGGGCCACCGCCCTGGCGGAGGCGGACGTCGTCGTCACCGGTGTGCCGTCCCGCGACTTCCCGCTCGTGCGGGCGGACGAGATCAAGCCGGGCGCGGTGTGCCTGAACTTCTCCACGATGAAGAACTTCGCCGACGACATCGTGGACCGCGCCTCGGTGTTCGTCCCCCGCGTGGGGTCGATGACGGTCACCATGGCGATGCGCAACGCCGTCCGCCTCTACCGCAACGCCCGGCTAGCCGAATGAGGCGGCGCTCGGGGTCCAGCGGACGGGCTTCTCCGTGCCGTCCGGCGCGGAGCTGTGGCCGACGACCACGCCGTGGTCGTTGATCGCGATCGGCATGCTGTAGTCGCCCGCCAACGGCTCCAGGTAGGTCACCTGCCCGTCCCGCCAGAGGAACGCGCGGGGCCGGTCGGTGCCGGTGCCCGCGGTGTAGCCGACGACGTCGCCGCGCTCGTTGATGGCGACGGCCTCGGACGGCGCGGGCACGCCGAGGTCGACCGGCTTCCCGTCGCGGGGCCACAGCACCGCGCGGTGGAAGCCGTTCGCGTCCGCGGTCCAGCCGACCGCGTCGCCGCGTTCGTTGAGCGCCTGCTCGCCGTGCGTGACCCGGCCGTTCTCCGACAGCACGGTGACCTCGTCGCCCTCCCACCGCAGGGCGATCGTGGCCCGGTTGCCGACGACGACCCCGGACTCGTTGATCGCCTCCGGGATGTAGGGGCCGTAGCCGGTGGGGATGCCGGGCAGGCGCGTGCACGTGTCCACCGTGCAGCGGACCGCGGCGAAGTCCTGGTTGGCGGCCGACGCGTAGCTGCCGATGACCACGCCGGCGTCGTTGATCCCGTACACCCACAGGTCCGGCCCGGACAGGGCCAGGTCGGTGTACTGACCGTTCGCCAGCACGGCGGCGTGGTCGTGCTGCTGCCGCGTGGAGGAGGTCGAGTAGTTGAGCGGCACCACGCCGTCCTCGTTGATGGCCGGCGCGAGCGACCACGCGGCGGTCGGCGGGGCGACGACGGTGCGTGCGCCGCCCGACCAGATCCACGCCTTGTTCCGGTACGGCGTGCCGGCACTGCGCAACTCGAGGCCGATCACCTGGCCGTGTTCGTTGACGGCGCGGGCGATGCCGGGACCGAGGTCGGTCGCGCCGCCGCCGGGCGACCACAGCACGGCGCGCCCCACGCCGTTGTCCTGGGCGCTGCCGACGACCTGGCCGAGGTCGTTCATGCCGACCACGTAGTGGTTGGCGAAACCGGGCAGGGACTGCAGCTCGCCGACAACCATCGTGGGGGTGGTGTCGGCGACCGCAGAGGGTGCGGGAACGAAGGGGAGGGCGGTCGCGAGGGCCAACACGGCCAACGACCCGCGTAACTCGGGCATGGTCGCTCCGTTGCGAGATGTCCAGGTCGGGTGGTACTTGATCGATTCCCACGGTAGTCCCGACCCGGTCGCTGCGGCGTCGTCCGGACAGCGCAAACGCGCCCGGAACCCCGTGTGCGGTCAGGGAGACGCGACCCGCTTCCGCCGCACCTTGACCAGCGCGCCGTCGCCCGCCACCAGCTTGATCTTGTTGAAGCCGTAGTCGGACGGGGGCGGCCCTGGTGTTCAACCGGAAGTGGCCCGCGCCCGCGTCCACCGCCTCGACCAGGCCGCCGTTGTTGCGGGTGGCGTACTCGCCGACGCGGCGGTTCAGCTCGGCCTGGCCGATGCCGGTGATCCGCCGGTAGACCTCCAACGGGTGCTCGGTGCTGCGGGCCTCGTTCCACAGCCGGTTGAACATCGCCAGGCCGTCGCGGTCCTTGGTGTACTACCGTCGAACACCTGCCACTCGATTCCTCCAGGGAATTCCCGGCGTCGGCGGCGATCACGACCGGAAACGCTTCGTCAGCCCCGTCGACCGCGTTCGACGAACGACGTCGAACCACTGCGACGCGGTGACCGCGGGCGGACCCGCTCCGTCACCATGACCGACGAAAGGTTTTCGGCAAGGACGCGTGCCAGGCCGGATCGGTGTTCTCCGGACCCGTCGCTACCGGAAGGTGGCGGCCACCCAGGCCGCCAACTCGGCCCGCGCGGCGTCCGCGGACCCGGTCGGCGCGGCCTCGGTCACGAGCGCGAAGTGCACGCCGGTGTCGCGTGTGGACAGCAGCAGCCGGTGCACGCCCGCGACGCCCGGCTCCGGCGCCACGGCCACCGGCTCGCCCCCGGTGTACGCGGGCGGCCCGGTCACGGCGCCGAGGTCGCTGACCACCGTGGTCGACGCGAGCGGGAACGACGACGGCAGGTGCAGCTCGGTCGGGGCCGCGACGCCGTTGCCGCGCCACACCAGCACGCCGAACCGGCCCGTCCCGACCAGGGCGCGCACCGCGGGCATGGTGTCCGGCACCCGGTTCCACGACAGCACCGCACCGCCGTCACGGGCGCGGTCCTCGTAGGCGAACGCCGCCGTCCGGCCCGCGACGGCACGCGGGAACAGCCGGTCGACGACCCGACCGTCCACCATGAGGACGGGGTCGCCGCCGTCGTCCAGCCGCACGGCGGAGAAGTGCTCGTCGTTCATCGCGTCACCCTCGGTGCGGACCTTGTCCGGGTTGTCGTTCATCAGCTCGTGGTGGCGGCCGTAGTTCACGTCCCAGTGCCACTGGCTGCCCGACAGCACCGGCCCGGACCCCGCCGCGCCCGCCCACCACCGCGCGCCCGGCAGCCGCGAGTCCAGCGCCTGGTACATCGCCTTGAGCACGGACGGGTTCTTGTCCGAGGTGAAGCCGGCGACCGGGTGCCCGAACTCCGACACGATCCCGGCCGTGCCCAACGCCGCCGCGCGGTCCCGGATCCGGCCGAAGTCCGCCGCGTACTCGCCGTCGCCCGCCTTGCCCGGCTTGAGCAGGCCCGACTGCGCCTTGCCGTCGTAGAAGTGCGCGTTGAACACGAACCGCGGCCCGAGCGAGGGCACGGCCGGAAAACCGCCCGGCTCGGCGAAGAAGTCCACGTTCTGGTTCCAGAACACCAGCGGCTCGACGAACGCGGGCTTGTCCGCCCACCCCACCTCGTCCATCCGCTGCCGGAACTGCCGGTAGAACGGCACGAGCAGGTCGCGTTCCCAGGAGACGCCGTCCTGCCCCGGGTCGTAGCGGCCGGCGTAGGGCTCGTTGAGCGGGTCCACGCCGACCACGAGCCGGAACGCCTCCGGCGTCAACGCGGACTTCAGGTGCCGCATCACCTCGCCCGCCTGGTGCAGGAACTCGTCGCGGACCCGGATCGGACCGGCGGAGGTGGCCAGCTCGCGGTTGTGCCAGAAGTCGTGCACGGCGGCGGTGACCGCGTTGTTGTTCTTCATGTTCTGGCCCCAGTGCACGCAGATCCCGCACGACTCCCTGGGGTAGCCGCCGGCGCGCACGACCCACTCCGGCGCGCCGTCGCCGGTGTACCAGCTGTCCCGGTTGAACAGGTGCCGCGAGTACAGGTCCTGGTGGAAGTCCACGTAGACCCGGACGCCTTGGTCGGTGAACGCGGTGACCTGCTCGGCCACCCGGTCCAGGTAGCCGTCGTCGATCCGGCGCGGCTCGGGCTCCACCCACGCCCACGTGACCAGGAAGCGCACCGCGTTCGCCCCGGTCAGCCGGCGCAGCGCGACCGCGGCGGACCGGGCGTCGGCGGTGCTCGCGAACGGCAGGCCGCGGTGCTCGGCGAGCTTCGCCGTGCCGGACACGTTGAACCCGCGCAACACCACCTCGCGGCCGTGCCCGTCGCGGAACGCGCCGTCGGCCACCACGACGGGGGAGTCGTCGAACCACAGCCCGCCCGGCACGGCGGCGGCGGGCGCCGTCAGCGACGCCAGCAGGAGCACCACCACGAGCACCACGTGCCTCACCGCGTCCACCCTTCGCCCGACCGCACCGAAGATGAAGGCGTTTCACGTTCAGCGTAGCGGAACGGTCGCGCCGCGCAACCGCCGTCGGCGGCGGCCCCGGACACCGCGGGATACGCTCGGCCGGTGATCCCGCACGACGACCCGCAGGCCGAGGGCCGTGGACAGGAGGCATCGGTCCGGCCGCAGTCGCTGATGCTCAGCTTCCTCGGCATCCACGTGCTCAACCGGGGCATCGCCGTCTTCTCCGGCAGCGTCATCGACGTGTTCGCGCGGGTCGGCGTCTCCGAGGAGGCGGTGCGCTCCACGCTGACCCGCATGGTCAAGCGCGACCTGCTGGCCCGGCACCGCAACGGCCGGCGGATGTACTTCGGGCTCACCGCGCGCTCGGCGGCCGTGCTGGAGGACGGCGAGCACCGGATCTGGCGCAGCGGCGCGATCAACGGCGACTGGGACGGCACCTGGACCATGGTCGGGTTCTCGCTGCCCGAGTCCTGGCGCAGCCAGCGGCACGACCTGCGGTCCCGCCTGGTCTGGGGCGGATTCGGGCCGCTGCAGAACGGGCTGTGGGTCGCGCCCGGCGTGGTCGACGTGCCCACCCTGGTCGCCGACCTCGACCTGAGCGACTACCTCAAGGTGTTCACCGCGCACACCGCCAAGCCGACCGAGGCCGAGCAGATCGCGCGCACCGCGTTCGACGTGCCCGCCATCGCCGAGCGCTACCGCGCGTTCCTGCGCCGCTGGGACCGGGACCGGCCGCTGGCCGACGCGCCCGACGACCTGGCCAGGCAACTGCTGCTGCACACCGAGTGGCTCCAGCTCGTGCGCCAGGACCCCCGGCTGCCCGCCGAGCACCTGCCCGACGACTGGCCCGCGATCCGCGCCCAGCACGTCTTCCACACCCTCGCCGAGGCGTACAAGCGGCCGGCCAGGTCGATCGCGGAGTCCGTCCTGGACGCGATCCCGGTCGACGGCCCGGCCTAGGTCGTCGCCAGCGCGGCCAGCGTCACGTCCCGCGGGTACGGGGACCGCGGCGGCGCGTCGTCCTCGGCGACCTCCCCGGCCGCGACGGCGTCCCGCAGCTCCAGCAGCCGGCCCAGGCCGTCGCGGTGCCGGGCGACGAACGCGGCGTCGACGGGGTCGCCGTGGCCCGGCACCACGACGCGCGGCTCCAGGGCCAGCACCGCGTCCAGCGCGGCGGGCCACTCGCGCACGTGCGCGTCGGAGCCGAACGAGTCCGCCGTCCAGCCGTGCGGGCCGTGCTCGACCAGGTCGCCGGCGAACACCACGCCCGCGTCCGGCACGTGGACCACCACGTCGTGGTCGGTGTGCCCCGGACCGGGGTGCGCCAGCCGCACCGGCCGGCCGCCGAGGTCGAGGTCCGCGTCGTCGCGCAGCACGCGGTTCGGCGGGGTGATCGTCGTGCGCTCCAGCGCCTCGGCGATCCCGGGCTTGCCCTCGGCGCGGTAGGAGGCGATCCGCCGCGCCCGCTCGGCCTCGCCGTGCGCGGCGAGGTCGGCCGTGCACCCGTCGTGCGCCCACACGTCGCACGGCAGGAACGCGGCGGTGCCGAAGCAGTGGTCGAAGTGCGCGTGCGTGTAGACCAGCGTCCACGGCAGCGGCGTGATCGCCCGCACCGCGTCGGCCAGCTCCGCGCCCTGCGCCACGTCGCCCCGGCTGTCGACGACCAGGCAACCGGTCCCGCCGACCACCAGGCCGACGGTGAGGTCCAGCTCCTCGTAGCGGCGGGCGTACACGCCGTCGGCCACGTCGATCCATCGTCCGTCGGTCACCCGCCGCAGCCTAGAGGAGCGCGGCACGACGGTCCGCGTCACCTTTTCCGACCTTTTCCGCGATTGTTCCGCAGTACCTCGGCGTGACCTGCCGTTGACGTCCCGGAAACGAGCCGATACCTTCGGGCGACAGGAAATGCACACCCGTTCGACAGCGTGCCGCCAACCGCCGCCTCCGTTTGTCGGCAGCCGTCGCCCACCACTGTTCACCAGCATGAACGCATTCATCGACGTGAACGGAACGGGCACGGCGGAATCGGTCGAGAAACGCCCGGTTCACCACTCAGGAGGCTCGGTTTGAGCAAGCGGAGATTAGCCTCGCTCGCCGCGGTGGCGAGCGGATTCCTGGTCGCGGTGGCGCTCGTGCTGGTGCCCTCGGCATCGGCCGCCACCCTGTTCGGCGACGACTTCGAGGACGGCGACGCGGCCGGCTGGGGTTCCAGCGGCGGCAGCTGGTCGGTCGTCACCGACGGCTCGCGCGCGCTGCGGCAGTCCGGCGTCAGCGCCGACGCCCGGACGTTGGCCGGCACGGCCTGGTCCGGCCAGTCGGTGCAGGCGCGGGTCAAGCCGACCGCGTTCAACGGCGCGAACCGGCACGTCGCCGTGATCGCGCGGGCGCAGAACACGGGCAACTACTACTACCTCGGCCTGTCCAACGCCGGATCGGTCGTGCTCGGCAAGCGGGTCGGCGGCGGGTTCACCCCGCTGGCCTCCGCGCCGGCCGCCGTGACCGTCGGCGCCTGGCGCACGCTCCGGCTGGAGGCGTTCGGCGCCACGCTGCGCGGCTTCGTCGACGGCGCGCAGGTCGTGACCGCCACCGACGCCGCCTTCGGCAGCGGCCGGGTCGGCCTGGCGACCCACTACGCCGCCGCCTCCTTCGACGATGTGCTGGTGACCGACGTGGCCGGGCCCGGCGGCCCGACCGGCACCACGACGACGACCACCACCACGCAGCAACCCGGCACGTGCGCCACCTCCGGCCGCCCGACCGGGTTCGCCTCGGTCACCGCGTGGGGCCAGAGCGGCACCACCGGCGGCGCGGGCGGCCCCACGATCGAGGTCGACACGGCGGCGGAGTTCCTGGCCGCCATCGCCCAGACCGGGCCGCTGAACATCTGCGTGCGCGGCATGCTCGCGCTGCCCGGCCCGATGCACAACGTCACCTCGGACAAGACGATCGTCGGCATCGGCGCGAACTCCGGCCTCACCGGGGGAGGGCTGAACATCGGCCTGCCGGTCTCGGACGCCACCTCGCCGCCCGCCGACGCGGTGCACAACGTCATCGTGCGCAACCTGGTGTTCCGCAACTGGGCCGACGACGCGATCAACGTGCAGATGTTCTCCCACCACGTGTGGATCGACCACAACGACCTGTCCACCGGCTACGACGGCGCGATCGACATCAAGCGGGGCTCCAGCTACGTCACCGTGTCGTGGAACCACACCCACAACCACACCAAGAACATGCTGCTCGGCCACGACGACGGCAACGGCGCGCAGGACGTCGGCCGGCTCAAGGTCACCTACCACCACAACTGGTTCGACCGCACCCCGCAGCGCAACCCGCGCGTCCGGTTCGGCGAGCCGGTGCACGTGTTCAACAACTACTACGTCTACAACACCGACGTCGGCGTGGCGTGCCAGGCCGACTCGGGCTGCGTGGTGGAGGGCAACTACTTCGAGGACGTCGAGGAGCCCGTGAGCAACAGCTACGCCGGCCCCGGCGGGCGCTGCGTCGCGCGCGACAACGTCTTCGTCGGCGAGTCGGGCCGACCCGATTGCAGCGGCACCGTGCAGGAGCCGCGCGACTACTACGCCTACGCGCTCGACGACCCGAACACCGTCAAGGCCGCCGTCACGGCGGGCGCGGGCGTCGGCAAGATCGGCTGATCGGCCGACCGGGTGACCGTTCACCGGCACGACGTGGCCGCGCCGTGCCGGTGAACGGCTCGTCGGACCGGGCGCGCACCGATTCGCGGCACGCGTCGTTGGACACACTGCGCGACCCAGCCGACGGACCGGAGGAACCGATGCGCCTCAAGACCGCACTCGTCGTGGCGGCGGTCGTCGCCGGTGTCGCCGCACCCACCGCAGCCGCCGCGGAGCACCCCGCGCCGGAGCACGTGTGCCTCGCGAGCGTGCCGGAGACCGACCCGCTGGAGCCCGGACCGGTCGACATCTGCGTCAGCGTGTTCCGGCCCGCCGCGGCCTCGCCCGCCCACCGGGTGCCCGTCCTGCTGCACAGCCACGGCTGGGGCGGCAGCCGCACGTCCGCGCCCGGCTCGTTCCGGCGGTACCTCGACGCGGGCTTCGGCGTGGTCAGCATCGACCAGCGCGGCTTCGGCGAGAGCGGCGGCAAGGCGCACGTGGAGGACCCCGCGTTCGAGGGGGAGGACGTCATCCGCGTGATCGACCACGTCGCCTCGCTGGACTGGGTCCGCACGACCGGCCCGAACGACCCCGTGCTCGGCGCGATCGGCGGCTCCTACGGCGGCGGCTACCAGTTCGCGGGCGCGTTCACCGAGATCATGAAGACCGGCCGCACCCGGTTCGACGCGCTGGCGCCGCAGATCACCTGGCACTCGCTCAACGACAGCCTCGCGCCGCGCGAGGTCGTGCGCACCACCTGGGTCACCGCCCTGTACGCCGCCGCCCTCGACGCGCACACCTCCGCGCTGCACGCCGGCTACGCCGAGGGCCTGCTCACCGGCAACTGGCCCGCCGCCATGGCGGAGTTCTTCCGCGACAACGGCCCCGCCCACCACGTCGCCGCCGGCCGCCGGCTGGACATCCCCGTGCTGCTGCGCCAGGGCATCAGCGACAACCTGTTCCCGCTCGACCAGGCGATCGACAACTTCGACCGCGCGCTCACCCCGCGCGCCCGCGCGAACAGCCTGCTCGTCGGCTACAACGGCGGCCACGCGCTGCCCAACGTCCTGCCCGCCGGGTACGCCGTCGCCGGCGACGCGTGCTCGGCCACGCTCGGCGCGTCCGGCTACGACGACCTCGAACTCCGGTTCCTCGCCGAGAACCTGAACGGCGCGCCCCGCACCGTCACCGGCCACGGCCGCTACCACCTCATGACCGCCGAGGGCGGGTGCGTCGACACGGCCTCCGTCGCGCCGACCACCGCCGTCGCGCTGCCCGACATCGTGACCACGGCCGGCGCGGGCCTGCCGCAGGCGATCAGGATCGCGGACGGCCCGCTCACCCTCGCCGGCTCGCCGGCGCTCGACGCCGTCGTGAGCACGCTCGGACTCGACACCCGCGCGTTCTTCGCCCTCAGCGTCGGCCGGTCGCCCCTGGACGCCAAGGTGATCCAGCACAACGTGCTGCCGCACCGCGAACCCGGCCTCACCCTCGGCACGCGGCGCGCGATCGAACTGCCCGCCGTCGCCGCCACCGTCCCGGCGGGCCAGTCGTTGTTCCTCACCGTCACCCCGCTGTCGGACATGTTCCCCCTCCACGGCAGCCGCACGCCGGGCGTGATGGCGCTGCGCGACGTCACGGTGCACCTGCCTGTCCACGGCTAGGTCGCGCAGGGTGGCGTCCGCGCAGGTCCCCTGCATCTGTGAGCGCTAACAACGGAGGCCGTCGAATCGCACCGACGGAGCCGGAAAGTCGAGGAGGAAGGCTTGAGCTGCGTCACGCTCACCTGTTAGCGTTAACACGCGACACGACCCGGAGCACCTGCACGTCCCGATGCCGGTTGCCCTGCCGGTGGCCGGCGGCCCGTCTCCCGCCGCCGGCCACCGCCCCACCCGAGGGGTCACCGTCGCGACCTCGACCGTGCCGGCGGGACCGTCGGGCGAGGTCGCGGGCCCGGGCAACGGCAACAACGCCCAGCAGTGGGCCGTCACCCGACCCGGCTTTGACGCGCCCGTCGGCAGCGATCACGATGACGGGGTGACACCACGCGCGCGGAAGCGGGCCGCGCCCAGCATCCGCGACGTCGCCGCGGCCGCCGGCGTGTCCTACCAGACCGTGTCCCGGGTGCTCAACGAGTCGCCGAACGTCAGGCCCGACACCCGGCGGCAGGTGCTCGACGTCATCGACCGGCTGGGGTACCGGCCCAACCGGGCCGCCCGCGCCCTCGGCTCCGGGCGGTCCGGCTCGGTGACGGTGGTGATGGCCGACACCACGCTGTACGGGTACGCCGCCACGGTGCGGGGGATCGAGGAGGCCGCGCGCTCGAAGGGGCTCGCGGTCGGGGTGCGGGTGGTCGAGTCCGACCGCCCCGCCGACGTCCGGCACGCGGTGGAGCACGTGAGCGACCCCAACGCCGGCGGCGTCGTCGTGATCGCCTTCGACGCCGCCGGCGCCGGGGTGCTGCGCGCCCTGCCGCCCGACGTGCCCGCCGTCGCCGCGACCGAGGCGGGCGGCCTGGCCGACAGCCGCCGGACCACGATCTGCCTGGACGAACGGCAGGCCGCCGCGGACGCGACGGACCACCTGCTGGCGCTGGGCCACCGCACGGTGCACCACGTCGCCATCCCGTCGGAGACCGGCACGAGCGCGCGGCAGTCGGGGTGGCGGCGGGCGTTGGAGCGGGCGGGCGCGGCCGTGCCCGAGGTCGTGCCGGTCGGGTGGGACGTGCGGTCGGCCTACCTGGCCGGGCGCCGGCTGGCGGCCGACCCGGACGTCACCGCGGTCCTGTGCGGCAACGACGACGCGGCGCTGGGCGTCCGCCGGGCGCTGCACGAAGCCGGGCGCGACGTGCCCGGCGACGTCAGCGTGATCGGGTTCGACGACGTGCCCGGCGCGGCGTACTGGACGCCCGCGCTCACCACGGTGCGGATGGACTTCGCGGCCCTCGGTCGCGCCTGCCTGGTCGCGCTGGTGGCCGAGGTCGAGGGCGGTCCGCCGCCGGTCGCGGACCTCGCCGCGCCGGCCCTGGTCGTCCGCGAGTCGACCGCGCCACCCCGCCGTCGCTGAGCGACCGCGCGGATGTGGGTGACAACAAGGTAACGCGCCCTTTCCGCCGACTCGTGTGACCGGTCACAATCGACGTGATGTGACCGGTCACACGCAGCCGGTCGATGCCGACGCACACCGCGCCACGTGATCGCCGCGCCCCTCGGCCGGGGACCGCGGCCGGACAGGAGCACCGTGAGCTCGTGGGAGTCCGCCACGGCGGTGACGTGGGGCCACTCGGCCCTGGACCTCGTCGTGGACGTGTCGCCGGACGGCCCGGTCGGCGTCCGCTCGCTGGCGACCGGACCGCGGCCGGACGTGCCGCGGTCCGCGCAGCCCCTGGTCGAGCTGCTGGTCGCGGGCGAGGGCCGGGCCCGCGCCTCGCACCGGTTCTCCGACACCGCGCCCGGCCGGCGCATGGTCTACGCCGGGTCGGCCCGCACGTCCGACGGCAAGTGGAGCGAGCTGCACGTCGACGTGCGCGACGAGCGGACCGGCCTGGTCGCGCGCACGTCGTTCCGGTCGGTCGAGGGCGTGGCCGCCTGCCAGGTCCGCACGACCGTGACCAACCGGGGCGGGGCGCCGGCGCTCCTGCTCGGCGTCACGTCGTTCGCCGCGGGCTTCCCCGGCGCGCGGGTCGAGGACGTGGACCTGCTTCGGGGCGACAGCGAGTGGCTGGGCGAGGGCCGGTGGACCCGGAGCCCGCTGCGCGACGGCGTGTCGCCGGACCTGAACCTGCGGCTGCACGGGCAGGACGGGCGGGGCCGGTTCGCCGCCGTCAGCACCGGGACGTGGTCCACCGGCACGCACCTGCCCACGGGCGGTGTGGTGGACCGCCGGGGCGGTCAGGCGTGGCTGTGGCAGGTCGAGCACAACGGCGCCTGGCGGTGGGAGGTCGGCGAGCGGCTGTCCGGCGCGTACCTGGCGCTGCTCGGGCCGACGGACGTGGACCACCAGTGGCAGCACCGGCTGCTGCCGGGCGAGTCCTTCACCACGGTCCCCGTCTCGGTGGCGGTGTCCGGGTCCGGGGTGGACGGGGCGGTCGCCGCGATGACCGCGCACCGGCGGGAACTCCTGCGCCCGCACCGCGACCGGTCGGCCCTGCCGGTGGTGTTCAACGACTACATGAACACGCTGATGGGCGATCCGACCACGGCGAAGCTGCTGCCGCTGGTGGACGCCGCCGCCGAGGCCGGCGCGGAGGTGTTCTGCGTCGACGCCGGCTGGTACGACGACGGCTCCGGCTGGTGGGACGCGGTCGGCGAGTGGCTGCCGTCCCGGGCCCGGTTCCCGCGCGGGATCGAGGAGGTGCTGGACCGGATCCGGGACCGGGGCATGGTGCCGGGCCTGTGGCTCGAACCGGAGGTGATCGGGGTGCGCAGCCCGGTCGCCGGCGCGCTGCCGGCCGCCGCGTTCCTCCAGCGCGGCGGGGTGCGGCTGGTCGAGCACGACCGGTACGTGCTCGACCTGCGGCACCCCGCCGCCGTCGCGCACCTGGACGCCGTGGTGGACCGGCTGGTCGCCGACCTCGGCGTCGGCTACCTCAAGCTCGACTACAACGTGGACCCCGGCGCGGGCACCGACGTCGCCGCCGACAGCCCCGGCGCGGGCCTGCTCGCGCACAACCGCGCCCACCTGCGGTGGCTGGACCGGCTGCTCGACCGGCACCCCGACCTGGTCCTGGAGAACTGCGCGTCCGGGGCGATGCGCATGGACTACGCGCTGCTGTCCCGGATGCAGCTGCAGTCCACCAGCGACCAGCAGGACCCCGCGCGGTACCCGCCCATCGCGGTGTCCGCGCCGATGTCCGTGCTGCCGGAGCAGGCGGCGAACTGGGCCTACCCGCAGCCCGACCTGCCGGACGAGCTGTTCGCGCACACCCTGTGCACCGGGATGCTCGGCCGGCTCTACCTGTCCGGCCGGCTCGACCTGCTGCGCCCCGACCGGCTCCGGTCGGTGCGCGACGCGGTGCGGGTGCACCGCGACCTGCGTGCGGACCTGGCGGGCGCGGTCCCGGTCTGGCCGCTCGGCCTGCCCCGGTGGGACGACCCGTGGCTGAGCCTCGGCCTGCGCTCCGGCGACGTCACCCACGTGTGCGTGTGGCGGCGGGACGGCGACCACGTGGCGCTGTCCCTGCCCCACCTGCGCGGCCGGCACGTCGACGTCGACCTGCTCTACCCGCGCGACCTGCCCGCCTGGACCCACGTCTGGGACCCCGGCGCGGGGTCGCTGACCGTCACGCCGGTTCGCGCCGACACCCCGTCCGCGCGCCTGTTCCGTATCACCGCCGGTCCGGCGTCACCGGCCACGGGTGGAGCGGGAACCGGCGGCGCGGTCGAATGACCCCCACCCGACAGGAGCACCGATGCGAGACGCACCGACCGCGCCCACGGCGACCGAGGAGCTGCGGGTCGACCTCGGCTCGCCGACCGGTCCCTTCCGCGGCGGCGCGACCGGCGTCCTTTACGGCCTCGGCGATCCGGGCGTCCCGTCGCACGACCTGATCGCCGGCATGCGGCCGCGCACGGTGTCCCAGAAGGCGCCGGACGGCGAGCAGCACCCCAACGGCGACGCCCTGGCGGTGGCGGACGGCTTCTTCGCCGCGGGCGGCGGGGAACTGCACGTCTACGCGCAGGACGTCTACCGGAGCTGGCCCTACGAGAACCTCGGCATCGACGACTACGTCGCGCGGTTGCGGCCCCGGCTGGCGCGGGTCGCCGCCCGGCCCGACCGCGACCGGTTCGTGTGGACGATCTTCAACGAGCCGGACTTCATCTGGTACGCCGACCGGGACGCCGACCGCGACCGGTTCCTCGCCGACTGGACCACCGTCCACCGGCTGGTGCGGTCCGTGCTGCCCGACGCCCGCATCGCCGGGCCCGGCGAGACCCGCTACCGGCCGGACCACCTCCGCGACTTCCTGGTCCACGCCAAGGCGCACGACGTGCTGCCCGACATCGTCACCTGGCACGAACTGGGCCCGGACTCCCTGTCGACCTACCGCGCCCACCACGCCGACTACCGGGCGCTCGAACGGTCGCTGGGCCTCGCGCCGCGGCCGGTCAACATCAACGAGTACGCCAACCGGCGCGACACGTCGGTGCCCGGCCGACTGGTCCAGTGGCTCGCCATGCTGGAGGACACCAAGGTCGACGGGCAGATGGCGTACTGGACGGTCGCGGGCAACCTCAGCGACCACGCGGTGCGCACCGCCCGCGCCAACGGCGGCTGGTGGCTGGCGAAGTGGTACGCGGACCTGTCCGGCGACACGGTCCGGGTCACCCCGCCCAGGCCGGGCACCCGCGACACGCTCCAGGGCCTCGCCGCGCTCGACCGCGCCGACGCCAGGGCGACCGTCCTGCTCGGCGGCACCGCCAACCCGGTCGACGTGGTGGTGACGGGCCTGGACCGGGGGCTGTTCGGCGGACAGGTGGACGTGCGGATCTCCCGGACCGGGTGGTCGGGCTACGAGGGCGACGCGGGGCAGCCGCCCGTGGTCGCGGCGGACCGGATCCGCGTGGTCGACGGCGGGGTCACGATCGCGGTGCCGGGCGGCGACCCGCTGGCCGCGCACCGGGTGGTGATCACCCCGGCCGGTCCCGGCGCGCCACCGCGGGCCGACGCGCCGTGGCGGGCGAGCCACGAGGTCGAGGCCGGCACGGTCGAGCACGCGGTCGTCGCCACCCGCGACGACGGCTCCGGCTCGCACGAGATGGCCCAGCGGTACACCACGTCGGGCGGCGCCGACGTCCGGTCCCTGCGGGAGCCGGGTTCCCGCGTGACGGTCGACGTGGACGTGCCCCGGGACGGCGCGTACCGGCTCGGCGTGTTCTACGGCACGGACGGGTTCGTCGGCCGGCTGGCGCTCTACGTGGACGACGCGCACGTGCGGGACCTGATCTTCCCGGCCACGCTCGCCGCGGACTACCGGGGCAGGCTCGACACGGACCTGTCGCTCACCGCGGGCCGGCGCCGCGTCTCCCTGCGCGCCGCCGGACCCGACGGGTTCCTCGGCGCGCCGGCGGACGTGGCGCTGGACCGGTTCGACCTCACCGAGGTCGCCGGTCCCGAGCGGACGGTGTACCCGCTCGCCGAGTCACGCCGGTCCGGCGGTTCCGTGGACCGCGGCGAGCGCGCGCTGCGGCTCGGCGTGCCCGACGCGGTCGTGCTGGACCCCGGCGACTCGGTGACCACGTACGTGTCCGCCGCCGAGGACGGCTACCACGCCCTGTCCGCCACCTGGCTCGCCGTCGCCCGCGCCACGCTCGGCCTCACGTTGTCCGGCCGCCGGGCGCTCGGCGGCGACCTGACCGCCGAGCGGGAGGGCGCGTGGTCGGGCGAGGTGACCGCGCACCTCAAGGCCGGCGTCACCGAGGTCGTCCTGACCAACGAGAGCCCCGCGCCGCTCGTGCTGGGCACGCTGACCTGCGTGCGCGACGCCGCCGCCGACCGGCACGCCGTCCGGGTCGAGGCCGAGGACGGCCGGCTCGGCGGGGGAGCGGTGGTGACGCCGGGGCCGTGGGCGTCCGGCGGCGCGTACGTGGCCCGGCTCGGCCGCGGCGGCACGCTGACCGTCCCGCGCCCCGCCGGGTTCGGCGCGGGCCGGTACCACCTGACCGTCGCCTACGCCCACGCCGAGAAGGAGACCGGCCACCTCTACAACACCGACGCGGTCACCCGGTTCCTCGACGTGGTGGAAGCCGGCGGCGGCACGACCCGCGCGCCGTACCGCCACAACTACACCTGGGACGGCTTCTGGCCGGAGACCTCGCCGCTCGACCTGGTCACCGACGACGGCGACCTCACCTTCGGCAACGCGGGCGGCCACGGCCCGAACGTCGACTGGGTCCGACTCGCGCCGCTCGTGCTCCACCCCGGGACGAGGGCGATCCCGGTCGGGACCGGCACCGACAGCACCTGAGCGGCACGGCGTCGCGCGCCGACCCGGTGCCGCGGTCGTAGGCGGTGGCGTAGACGAACAGTTCCGGGCGGTGGGCAGCGCCGCGGCCGGTGAGCAGGTCACCTGGGCGCGTCGACCGTCGCGGTCTCGACCGTCCAGGCGCGTGTCCGCTCGCTCAGGGTGACGCCGAGGCCGGGCCGGCCCGACAGGTGCATCCGCCCGCCGCTGATCTCCAGCCGTTCGTTGAACAGGGGGTGCAGCCAGTCGAAGTGCTCCACCCACGGCTCGCGCGGGTAGGCGGCGGCGAGGTGGACGTGGATCTCCATGGCGAAGTGGGGCGCGAGCTGGAGGTGGTGGTGGTCGGCGAGGGTGGCGAGCCTGAGGAACTGGGTGATGCCGCCGACGCGCGGCGCGTCCGGTTGCAGCACGTCCACCGCGCCGGCCCGGATCAGCGCGTGGTGCTCGGCCACGCTGGTCAGCATCTCGCCGGACGCGACGGCCGTGTCCAGCGACCGGGCCAGCTCCGCGTGGCCCTCGACGTCGTAGGCGTCCAGCGGCTCCTCGATCCACACCAGGTCGAACTCCTCCAGCGCCCGGCACACGCGCGCGGCGGTGGGCCGGTCCCACTGCTGGTTCGCGTCCACCATCAGCGGCACGCCCGCGCCGAGGTGCTCCCGGACGGCGGCGACCCGGCGCAGGTCCTCGGCGGCGTCCGGCAGCCCGACCTTGATCTTGATGCCGCCCACGCCCGAGTCGAGGGTGCGGTCGGCGTTGTCCTTGATCCGCTCCACGCTCTCGTGCAGGAAGCCACCGGAGGTGTTGTAGCAGCGCACGGAGTCGCGGTGCGCGCCGAGCAGCTTGGCCAGCGGCAGGCCGGCGCGCTTGGCCTTGAGGTCCCACAGCGCGATGTCGAACGCGGCCAGCGCCTGGGTGGCCGCGCCGCTGCGCCCGACCGAGGCGCCCGCCCACACCAGCCTGGTCCACAGCCGGCCGATGTCGTTCGGGTCCTCGCCGATCAGCTCCGGGGCGACCTCCCGGGCGTGCGCGAACTGCGCCGGGCCGCCGGCGCGCTTGCTGTAGCCGAACCCGAGCCCCTCCCACCCCGCCTCGGTGCGGATCTCGGCGAACAGCAGCGCGACCTCGGTCATCGGCCGCTGCCGGCCGGTGAACACCTTCGCGTCGCTGATCGGGGTGGGCAGCGGCAGCCGCACCGAGGACAACGCCACCGAGCTGATCCGGTCGCTGACGGCGGGGCTGGAGGACATCGGGCTCCTTCGGTCGGGGGTGGGTCAGGCGACGCGGCGCACCAGGTCGGTGAGCCGTGCCAGCTCGTCCTCGGTGAGGTCGCTCAACGGCGGGCGCACGCGGCCGCCGTCCCGGCCCACCGCGGTGAGCCCGGCCTTCACGATCGACACCGCGTACCCGCGGGCGCGGTCGCGCAGGTCCAGGTAGGGGAGGACGAAGTCGGCCAACATCCGGTACACGGCGGCCCGGTCCCGGGCGCGGACCGCGGCGTAGAACCGCAGCGCGAACTCGGGCACGAAGTTGAACAGCGCCGACGAGTACGTGGTGACGCCGAGCTGGAGCAGCGGCAGGGCGAACGTCTCCGCGGTGGGCAGGCCCCCGATGTAGATCAGCCGGTCGCCGACGCGGGCGTAGGTCCGGGTCATCCGCTCGATGTCCCCGATGCCGTCCTTGAGCCCGATGAGGTTGGGGTTGCGGTCGGCCAGCTCGGCGACGGTGGCGTCGGTGAGCACGGCGTTGGCCCGGCTGTAGACGATCACGCCCAGCCCGGTGGCCCGGCACACCGCGGAGACGTGCTCGACCAGACCGCGCTGGTCGGTCTCGGTGAGGTAGGGCGGGAACAGCAGGACGCCGGCCGCGCCCGCGTCCTCGGCGGCCCGCGCCTGGGCCGCGGACACGACGGTGGCCCCGGTGGCGGGCGCGACGACCGGCACCCGGCCGCCGACCTCGTCCACGGCCACCCGGACGACCCGGTCGACCTCGGCGGGGCTGAGCGAGAAGCCCTCGCCCGTGCCGCCCGCGGCGAACAGCCCGGCCACGTCGAAGCCGGCCTGCCAGGACAGGTGCTCGCGGTAGCGGGCCTCGTCGAACCGCAGGTCGGCGTCGAAGTGGGTGACCGGGAAGGAGAGCAGCCCGGAGGCGAGCCGGTCGGCGAGAGAGGCTGGGTGCGTCACGGCCCCCAAGCTATGGACCAGGGGCGATGCTTGTCCAAGAGTAGTTCGGCATTGCGTGATACCGCGAGAGCATCACCGGAACGGCGTGCGGCCCTCCAGCACGCTCAACGTCCGCCACAGCGCCGGGTTCGCGCAGGCGCGCAACCACAGCAGGTGCAGCTCCACCGGCTCGGCGACCGCGGCGTCCAGCCGCGCGAACCCCACGCCGTCGATGCGCAGCCGGGCTGCGGACTCCGGCACGAACGCGATCCCGCGACCGGCCGCGACCAGCCACAGCATGGTGAGCACCTGGCCCACCGTGTGCACGGTGTTCTCCGGCGCGATCGGCACCGTGCGCACGACCAGGTCGTAGAAGTAGCGGGCGTCGGTGGGCGAGTGCATGATGACCGGCTCGCGGACCACGTCGGCGGGCGTCGCGTCCCGGCCGAGCGCGAGCAGGCGGTGGCCGGCGGGCACGGCGACCAGCAGCCCCTCCCGGTAGAGCAGCCGGGAGCCGAAGGTCGAGTCGTCGACCGGCGGGCGGCCCAGCCCGAGGTCGATCTCCTCGTTGGCCAGCCCGGCGACCTGCTCGCGCGTCACCATCTCGGCCAGCTCCACGTCCACGTCGGGCAGGTGGCCGGCCAGCTCGTCCAGCAGCCGGCCGAGGATGCCGTAGGTCGCCGACGCGGTGAAGCCCACCCGCACCACGCCGCTGGACCCGGAGGACACCCGCCGGGCCAGCTCGGGCGCGGTCTCGGCCAGCGACAGCAACCGCCGCGCCTCGACCAGGAACACCTCGCCCGCCGCGGTGAGCGTGACGCGCCGGTTGTCCCGGATCAGCAGCCGCGCCCCGACGGCCCGCTCCAGCTTCTGGATCTGCCGGCTCAGCGGCGGCTGCGTCATGGCGAGCCGGGCGGCGGCACGGCTGAAGTGCAACTCCTCCGCGACGGCTACGAAACCCCGTAGCTGCTCCAGCGTGAACGCCATGCGGGCAAGGTATCAACCCTGGTCACGCGCGGTGTGGCAGGCGAACATGGGGAGATGGGCCTGCCGCGCCGCACCTTCGCCCCCTTCCTGGCCGTGCTCCTGCTCTGCGGTCTGGCGACGCCGCCCGCGGGCGCCGCCACCGCCGTCAAGGTGTTGCAGATGAACCTGTGCAACAGCGGCGTGGCCGGCTGCTACCAGGGCGGCCGGGCGGTGGACGAGGCGGTGACCATGATCGGCCGCCGGGCGCCGGACGTGGTGTCGGCGAACGAGGTGTGCCTGTCCGACGTGCCCCGGCTGACCGCCGCCGTCGGCCCGGCCGCCGGGTACCGGTTCGCGTTCGCGCGGCGCGAGCCCACGGGCGCGAACATCGAGTGCACGGACGGCAGGGGCGCCTACGGCAGCGCGGTCATCGTCAAGGAGGGCGTCCGGAGCGGCGGTGACGGCACGTACACCGCGCAGGACGGCGGCACCGAGGTCCGCGCGTGGGCCTGCGCGCTGAGCGGCGTGCGCGGGTTCACCGCCTGCACCACGCACCTGAGCACGACCGGCACGACCGCGTTGGCGCAGTGCCGGGAGCTGGTGCCCGCGATCCCGCTGTCCTTCGACCCGACCGGTTCCGCGACGACCCGGCACGTCGTGGCCGGCGACCTGAACCTGCGCTACAGCCCCGGCTCGGCCACGAACGCGCAGAACTGCGTGCCGTCCGGCTGGTTCCGCAAGGGCGACGGCGACGTGCAGCACGTCATCGCCCGCACGCTGACCTTCGTGTCGACCGAGACCTACGCGATGTACCGGACGGACCACCCGGCGTTCGTCGTGAACTACGCGTTCTGACGCGCCGGCCCGACGGGCCGCAGCCCTCCGCCCGCCTCGATCTCCGGCCGCAGGGAGTAGACGAACCGGTCCGGCCGCAACACCGCCACCTCCGTGCCGTGCCGGGCGAACCAGGCCGTCAGCGTCCCGTCCACGTCGACCACCGACGTCACCCCGGCAGTGTCCCCGTCCGGGCCCCACAGCACGCGGACGAACCGCGCGGGCGGACCCTGCCAGCCCGTCGCCGTCGCCCGATCCACGCCCGGCCCGATCACGGTGAACTCCGCGCCCAGCAGGGAGTCGAGCGGCTGCGGCGTCGGGGAGCCCGGCACGGTCACGTCCGGCTGGGGGAACATCGTGCCCACCGGGCCGCGCCGCCTGCCGCCCGCCAGCACGCCCCGGCGCAGCGCGGGCAGCGGCTTGAACTCGAAGTGCCGCACGAAGCGCCGCACCCGCGGGACGGTCTGCGCCGCGCGCAGCACGGCGTCGCGGACCGCGGCGGCGAACCGGTCGCGCACCAGGAACACCCGGCCGAGGCCCACGCTCGTGCGCACCATCTCCTCGACGTGCGGCCGGCGTTCGGCCTCGTAGCTGTCCAGCAGGGACTCGTCCGCGTGACCGCGCAGCACCAGGCCGAGCTTCCAGGTCAGGTTCGCCGCGTCGCGCAGCCCGCTGCACAGGCCCTGGCCCAGGAACGGCGGCATCTGGTGCGCCGCGTCACCGAGCAGGAACACCCGCCCCGACCGCCAGCGCGACGCCACCAGGCGGTGGAACGTGTAGACGGTGGCCCGCGTGACGGTGAACCGCTCCGGGTCCACGTACGGGCCCACGAGCCGCGCGATGGTGTCGTCCCGGGTCATCTCCTCGGCGGTCTCGCCCGGCCGGAGCATGAACTCCGCCCGGTAGGTGTCGAACGCGCCCGGCGACACGAACGCCGGGCGCCGCCAGTCGCACACGAACCGCGTGGTCGGCACCCGGACCGCCCCCGGCTCCACCGAACCGGACACCGCCAGCCACGGCTCGCCGTAGGACGACCCGGACAACCCGATCCCGGCCGCCGCCCGGGTGGCGCTGCGCGCGCCGTCGCACCCCAGCACGTAGCGGGCGCGGACGGTCTCCCGCTCGCCGGTCCGGACGTCGCGGACCACCACGTCGTCCTCGCCCAACTCCACCAGCTCGACCCCGGTCCGCAGCTCCACGTGCGGGAACCGCGCCAAGCCCGCCCGCAGCGCCGCCTCCAGCCGGGGCTGGTCGAAGAAGTGCAGGGGACCCGCGCCGAGGCCGAAGTCGATCTCGTCCAGCGCGATCGTGGCGAACGGCCGCCCGGCCGCGTCCACGTACTCCACGGTCGAGGGCCGGTGCATGTCGCGGCCCACCGCGAGACCGGCCTGCTGGTAGATCCGCAACGCCTCGTCGTCGCACGAGAACGCCCGCGGCTGACCGTGCGGCGCGGTGGCGCGCTCCACGACCAGCGTGCGGACGCCGTGCAGGCCGAGCAGGTTCGCGGTCACCGCGCCCACGGGACCGCAACCGACAACCACCACGTCGAACTCCATGCGCCCATGTCAGCGGGCCGCTGTGGAATCCGTGTGGAGGTCGGCCTCCACACGCGCCGCCACCAGCAGCGCCCCCTGCGCGGCGGCCAGCCCGGCGGCCGCGGCCAGCTCCGCCGCGTCACCCCGGACGACGGCCCGGACCCGGCGCAGCTCGGCCACGAGCACCCGTTCCCCGGTCGCCTCCGCGAACGCCAGGCCCTCCTCCGCCAACCGCCCGGCCTCGGCGGGCAGCCCGGCGACCAGGCACGCGTCGGCCATGGCGGCGGTGGTCACGGTGCGCGTCGACCGCAGGCCGGGCCGGTAGACCGCCGCGGCGGCGGCCCGCATCGCGTCCAGCCGGTCCGCCGCCCCGGCCCGCACGGCCGCCCACTCCGCCACGAAGTCGCCCGTCGTCACGAAGTGGCGCATGCCCTGCCGCTCGCCGATCTCCCGACAGCGCCGCGCCGCCTCTCCGCCCAGCTCCACGTCGTGCTCCTGCATCGCCAACCACGCGGTGAACAGGGCGGCGTTGCCCCGGCCGTACGGGTCGTCGGCGCGTTCGGCGAGGTCGCGGGCGGCGTCGAGGTCCGCCCGGGCCGCCTCGCGGTCCCCGCGCAGGGACCGCACCAGCGCGCGGAACTCGTACGGGGACAGCGTGGGCGTGCGGCCCGCCTGCCCGACGAGCTGGCGCGGGTCGAGGTCGCGCAGCCGGTCGACGGCCTCGGTCAGGTCCGCGTCGGCCCCGGCGAGGCGGCCGGTGAAGTAGCCGACCACGCCGAGCAGGTACGGGCGGGCGGCCGACAGCACGCCCTCGCCGCCCACGATCCGCCGGGCCAGGTCGGCGGCGAGCCCGAACTCCGCCCGGGTGCACGCCAGCTCGCCCAGCGTCCACAACGCGGGCCGCGGGTCGGCGTCCACGCGGGGCAGCAGCGCCCTGGCCCGCGCGGCGGCCCGGTCGACGGCGTCGCCCCCGACGCCGGCGGTGATCTGGAGCAGGGCCATGCGGCGCAGGTGCACCTCCAGCTCCCGGTCGGGCGAGCCGGTCAGCAGCGGGGCGGCCCGGTCCAGGTGCGCCAGCGCGTCCTCGTAGGCCAGCCGGCGGGTGGCGTCCTCGGCCGCGCGCAGCGTCCACCGCAGGTGGTCGTCACCGCGACCCAGGCCCACCGCCTGCCCGTAGTGGTGGGCCAGCTCGGCGGGCGTCAGCGCGTCGGAGCCCGCGTCGGCCAGCCGGGCGTGCAGCGCCGCGCGACGGGTCGGCGCGAGGTCGGCGTAGGCGGCCTCGGCGAACAGCGGGTGCCGGAACCGCACCACCCCGGGGCCGCCCTCCACGACCAGGTGGGCCGCGCCGGGGTGCGCGAGCCGGTGCGCCACGTCACCGCCGCACGCCCGCGCGAGCACCCGCAGCTCCAGGTCGCGGCCCGCGACGCAGAGCAGGTCCAGGCACTCGCGCGTGGCGGCGTCGAGCGCGTTCAGGCGCACCCGGACGGTGTCGCGCACACCCGGCGGCGGCGCGCCGTCGTCCGCGCTGAGCAGTTCGGTGATGAAGAACGGGTTGCCGCCGGTGCGCTCGACCAGCCCCGCCACCAGGCGCGGCGACGGCTCGACGCCGGTGCGGCCGCGCACCAGGTCCGCGACGGCGTCCGCGTCCAGCCCGGCCGGGCGCACCTGCCGGAAGCCGGGCGCGCGGGCCAGGTCGGCGAGCGTGGCGACCAGGTCGGGGTCGTGCTCGTAGGGCCGCAACGTGAGCAGCGCCAGCGTCCGTCCCGTGTGGAGCGTGGTGCTCAGGTAGCGCAGCAGCAGCAAGGAGTCGCGGTCGGCGGCGTGCACGTCGTCCAGCACGACGACCAGCCCGGCCGGCGCGGCGACCGCCCGCACCAGCTCGGCGACCGCCTCGTAGGTGCGGAACCGGGCGGCCGGGTCGACGCCGGAGTCGGCGAGCGGCCCGGCGGCGAACCCGGCCAGCGCGGGCGCGCGACCGGCCTCGCCGGCCTGGGGCAGGGCGACCAGGGCGCGCACCACCTGCGCCCACAGCCAGAACGGCGGCGCCTGGCCGAGGTCCGGGCACCGGCCCCACACGACCGGGACGCCCCGCGCCGCCGCGTGGTCGGCCACGGCGCGGGCCAGGCTGGTCTTGCCGATGCCGGCCTCGCCGACGACGGCGGCCACGCGCCCGGCGCGCGACGCCGCCGCCAGCAGCCCCCGCAACGAGGCCAGCTCGCCGTCCCGCCCGACGAGCCGGTCGCCGGCCGGCGGGACCTCGGCGGGCACGTCGTGGTCGAGGATCCGGCGGTGCAGGTCGCGCAGGTCCGCCCCCGGCTCGACGCCGTACTCCTCGACCAGCACGCGGCGGCCCTCGGCGTACACGGCGAGCGCGTCGGCCTGGCGGCCGGTCCGGTAGAGCGCCAGCATGAGCTGCGCGCGGGCGCGCTCCCGTTCCGGGTGGGCCGCGACGAACCGGCGCAGCTCGGGCACGGGCGCGCGGCCGGCCGCGACGGCGGCGGCGAACCGGCCCTCCTCGGCGGCCACCCTCGTCTCGACCAGCCGCGCCACCTCGGGCCGGACGGCGGCGGCGTCGACGGGGTCACCGCGCCACAGGGCCAGCGCGTCGGCGTGGAGGCGTTCCGCCGTCACCGGGTCGGCCGCCTCGCCCGCCCGCCGCACCAGCTCGGTGAACTCCACGAAGTCGATCGCCTCGGGCGGCACGCGCAGCTCGTAGCCGCCGGGGTGGTTGAGCAGCAGCCCGCCCGACGACCGCGCCGGCCGGTCCGGCTCCAGGGCGCGGCGCAGCCCGGCCACGTACGTGCGGAGGGTGACCTCGGCGCTGGCCGGCGGCCGCCCGTCCCACAGGGCGTCGACCAGCCAGTCGGCGCGCAGCGGCTCGTTGTGCCGCAACAGCATCACCGCGAGCAGCCGCTGCTGCTTCGGCCCGCCCACCGCCACCGGCACGCCGTCACGCGTCACCCGCAACGGCCCCAACACCGCGAACCGCAACGGCGACACCCCCCGAACCGCGTGACGGCGCAGTCTACCGGCCGGCCGGCCCACGTCCGGCGCGTCGTAGCGGCGGGCGGCCGGCCGACGACAGGTGGGGCAAGAGGTCCGGGTCGTCCCCGACATCGTGCCCCTGCCCCGGCCGCGGCGTACCGGTACGCGGCGGAAGCGATCCTCAAGGACGTCGGGGACCCGTACGCCTCCTATTACCTCGGCCTGGGCGACGCGTACTCCGCCATGGCCGACGCGCAGGGCTGCCGACCCGCGCGGCCCCTCGCGGCGGCGGCCAGTTGAGACCCGAAACTTCCGCGCAACCTCTGGTAGGCGGGTTGATCGCGACCTGATAGTGGTCAGCGCTCGTCCGACGGAAGGGGTTTCCCGATGAGGTGGAGAACCGTGCTGTTGACCACCGGGCTGGTGCTCGGCCTGAGCTCCGCGCCCGCCGCCGCGGCCGATCCGGTGATCGTCGACTCCACCGAGCACGGCGGCCGCACGGTCGCCTTCACCTTCGACGACGGTCCCAACCCGGCCGACACCCCGCGCCTGCTCGACGTGCTGCGCCGCCACCACGTCAAGGCGGTCTTCTGCCTGTGGGGCGAGTACGTGGAGGCCAACCCGCAGCTCGTGCGCAAGATCGTGGCGGGCGGGCACACCCTGTGCAACCACAGCATGCGGCACGACGACATGGGCTCGTGGACGCCGGAGCAGATCGAGGCCGACCTGAAGCGGACGAGCGCCGCCATCCACCGCGCCGCGCCCGGCGTGCCGATCCGCTACTTCCGCGCGCCCTACGGGAGCTGGGGTCAGACGCCGCAGGTCGCGGCCAAGCTCGGCATGACGCCGCTCGGCTGGCGGCTCGCCATCGGCGACTGGGAGCCGCCCGGCGTCGACGAGCTGGTGCGCCGGGTGAAGGACGGCCTCACCGAGGGCGCGGTGGTGCTCATGCACGACGGCCCCAACGACCGGGGCCAGACCGTGGACGCGGTGGCCCGGCTGATCCCCGAGCTGCGCGCCGACGGCTGGCGCTTCGACCGGCCCGCCCGGGGAGCCCGCCGGTGAAGCGCTCGCTGACGGCCGCGGCGGCCGCCGTGCTGCTCCTGCTGCCGACCACCGCGTCCGCGTCGCCGCGGGCGGAGTGGGTCGGCGCGTGGGCGACGTCGCCCACCACCGTGCCCGCCTCGGACACCACGTCGTTCGAGGACCAGACGTTGCGCCAGGTCGTGCACCTCAGCGTCGGCGGCGACACGGTGCGCGTGCGGCTGTCCAACGAGTTCGGCACGCAGCCGCTCGTGATCGGCGAGGCGCACGTCGCCCGCCGCGCCGGCACGGGTTCGGCGATCGAGCCGGGCACCGACCGGCGGCTGACGTTCGGCGGTCGCCCGTCCGCGACCCTGCCCGCCGGCACGCCCCTGCTCAGCGACCCGGTGTCGCTGTCCGTGGCGGCCGACTCGGGCCTCGTGGTGAGCATCCACCTGCCCCGGCGCACGCCCGCGACCACCGTGCACGCGTTCCCCTTCCAGGACGGGTACGTGGCGGCGGGCAACGTCACCGGGCGCACCGAGATCACGCCGACCGGAGTGCTCGGCAAGTGGCACTTCCTGACCGGCGTCAGCGTCACGGGCAAGCGCGGCGCGACCGTGGTCGCGTTCGGCGACTCGATCACCGACGGCGCGGAGACCACGCGCGGCGCGAACCGGCGCTGGCCCGACGTCCTGGCCCGGCGGTTGCAGGACGAGCGGAGCCTGCGCCACCTCGGCGTGGTGAACGCGGGCATCAGCGGCAACCGGCTGCTGCACGACCCCAACCCGCCGGCCGGCCACCCGGCGGAGAACTACGCGCCGTACTTCGGGCAGTCCGCCCTGCGCCGCTTCGACCGCGACGTGCTCGCCCAGCCCGGCGTCCGGCACGTCGTCGTGCTGCTCGGCGTGAACGACCTCGGCCACCCCGGCACGAGCGCGCCGCTGTCGGAGAAGGTGACCGCGCAGGACATCATCGGCGCGCACCGGCAGCTGATCGCCCGTGCGCACGCCCAGGGGCTGCGGATCCACGGCGGCACCATCACACCGTTCCGGGACGACACGCTGGGCTTCCACAGCCCGGAGAACGAGGCGGCCCGCCAGGCGGTCAACCACTGGATCCGCACCGGCGGCGAGTACGACGGCGTGATCGACTTCGACCGCGCGGTGCGCGACCCGAAGCAACCCGATCGGCTGAACCCGGCGTACGACAGCGGCGACCACCTCCACCCGAACGACGCGGGCATGGCCGCGATGGCCGCCGCCGTGCCGCTGCGCCTGTTCAAGTGAGCGGGGGTGCGGGGCCGTCCGCAACGCCGGACGGCCCCGCACCGCGCCCGGGAGCCGCCCGCGTGGCGGCGTCACCGGCCGGCGGCCGCGGTGCGGGGGAGCGGGCCGATGTCGGAGTGCCTGCCCGGGCGCAGCGCGGCGTGCCGCTGACCCGGTCCCGGCCCGGTGCGCGCGGCCAGCGCGTCGGCGACCAGGCCGGTGGCGAACGCGTACACGGTCTTGTGCAGCACGTCGACCACCAATTCCGAGCGGGGCCAGGTCTGCGGCGGCGCGCCGACGCCCGTGGCGTTCTCCAGGACCTGGTCGTTGCTCAACCGCACCACCGCGAACATCGCCGACGCGACCGGGCCGCGCACGCCCGCGTTGGCCATCAGCGAGCGCACGACGCCGAGCATCGCGGCCTGCCCGACGTGCATCGGGAGGTTCAGGGCGCGCGACCTGCCCTCCGCCGCGCCCGTCAGGCGGGCCAGCACCCGGCCGGGCACGTGCGAGTCGGGTCGGCCGGTCAGCCGTTGCTCGACCTTCTCCCCGATCGTCATCACCACCGCCCCGACCGTCCCGGCGACCAGACCCTGGCGTAGCGAGCGCATCAACATCTGCCGGGAGTACCCGTTGGGGGACCGTTCATGTCCCCGGCGGTGGTGGCGACGACCCGCGCAGGTCGCCTTCCCTTCGCGCGACGCCGGTGGTCCAGGGAACGGGCAATCTGCGAGAGGCGCCGCGGACGTCGGCCCCGCTAGGCTCGGCCTCATACCCCTGTAGGGTATGGAACCGGAGGAGTCGAGTCGCATGTCCGAGAAGCAGGAGACGCCCGCCGCCGCCCGGGCGGAGCTGGAGTTCGTGGTCCGCGGCATGAGCTGCGAGGGCTGCGCGGCCACCGTGGCGAACGCGGCCCGGCGGGTGCGCGGCGTCACCGAGGTCAGGCTCGACCCGGACGCCGCCACGCTGCGCGTGCTGGGCACGACCGACGAGACCGCGGTCAAGGCGGCGGTCGGGGACGCGGGGTACACGCTCGAACGCGTGTGACGCGCCCGCTAGACCGACAGCGACGGCACGAGCGGACGGCGGGTGGACTCCGCGGCGAACACCCGCCACGCCGTCGCGAGCGCCGCGACGGCGGCGCCGATCACCGGCGGTTCGGCGGTGAACGGCAACCGCAGCCGGTGGGCGCTGCGGCCGGTCGGGTCGAGCGAGCCGCCCGGCAGCACGGCCACCCCGTGCCGCAGCGCCACCTGGGCGTACGAGGCCGCGTCCGCGCCGGGCAGTCGCACCCACAGCGTCTGACCGCCCTCGGCGGGCGTGAACTCCCACTCCGGCAGCTCCGCGCGCAGCCGCGCGCACAGGTGGTCGTGCTGCCGCCGCAACGCCTCCACGCGCTCGGCCCGCACGGCCGCGAAGTCGGCCAGCAGCTCGACCGCCGCCACCTGGTCCAGCACGGCGCTGCCCAGGTCGTGCACCGCCTTGAACCGGGCCAGCCGGGCCACGAGCGCCGCGTCGGCCCGCACCCAGCCGACCCGCAGGCCGCCCCACACCACCTTGCTCAGCGAGCCCACGGTGATCGCGCCGGGGGTGGGCGGCGCGGCCGGGGCGCCGGTGAGGTCCAGCTCGGCCAGCGCCTCGTCGAACACCAGCGGCACGTCGCCGGCCGACCGCGCCAGCCGCGCCCGCGCCAACGGGCTCAGGGACGTGCCGGTGGGGTTGCGGAACGCGGGCATCGCGTACACCAGCGCGGGCCGGCGCCGCGCCAACGCGCCCGCCAGGTCGTCGTCCGCCCGCACCACCGCGCCGACCTCCCGGAACAGGTCCAGCGCGCCCGGGTACGTCGGCGCTTCCACCAGCACCTCGTCGCCCGGCCGCACGAGCGCGCGCGTGAGCAGCGCCAACGCCTGCTGCGCGCCCGTCGTCACCAGGATCTCGCCCGCGGTGGTGGGCACGCCCAGCTCCCGGTAGCGCGCGGCGAGCGCCGCCCGCAACGCCGGGTGCCCGGACGGGTGGTACCCGAGATCCGCCCCGCCCACCAGGTCGAGCGCCCGGCGGTGCGCCTCGACCAGCCTCCGGGGCGCCTCCAGCGGTCCGGCGCAGGCGAACTGGAGCACCCCGTCCGGCGGTTCCAGCAGGTTCACGAACATCGGGTTGGCGGTCTCCTCGCGGGCCGCCGCCGCGCCACCACCGGGCGACACCCACGTGCCGCTGCCGCGCCGCCGGGTCAGCCGCCCCTCCTGGCGGAGCAGGTCGTAGGCCGCGATCACGGTCGTCCGCCCGACCGCGAGCCCCGCGGCCAGCGCCCGGTCCGGCGGCAGCACGGTGCCCGAGGGCAGCAGCCCCTCGTCGATCAGCTCGCGCAGGCGCGCGGCGAGCAGCAGGTACAGCGAGCCCCGGCCGGCCGACCAGCGGCCGAGCCGTCCCGCCAGGTCGTCCACGGAGATTGGCTTCATGAGAAGACCAATCTAGCGGGATTGGACCTACAGCCACACCGCTTGTCGACGCATGCTCGGTCCATGCAACCCGACACCCGCGTCGTGCACACCGAGGTCCCCGCGCTGACCAGCACGCCCCTGTCCGTGCCGCTCTACCAGACCTCCGGCTTCTCGTTCACCGACCTCGACGCCTTCGCCGACGGGATGACCAGGCCGGACGGCGCGTTCGTCTACACCCGGTTCGGCAACCCGACGGTCCGGGCGCTGGAGGACGCCGTGGCCGGCCTCGAAGGCGGCACGGCCGCGCTGGCCACCGCGTCCGGCATGGGCGCGATCAACGCGGTCCTGCTGGTCCACCTCGCGGCGGGCGACCACGTGATCGCCCAACGCGCGCTCTACGGCGGCACCCTCGCCCTGTTGGGCGACCTCGAACGGCGCTGGGGCGTCACGGTCACCTACGTCGGCGGCCACGACCCGGAGGAGGTCCGCGCCGCCCGGCGACCGGAGACCAGGGTGCTCTACCTGGAGACCATCGCGAACCCCACCGGGCACGTCAGCGACCTGCCCGCGCTCGCCGGAGCCGCGGGCGACGACGTCCTCACGGTCGTGGACAACACGTTCGCGTCACCCCTGCTGTGCCGCCCGATCGAGCACGGCGCGGACGTCGTCGTGCACTCGGCCACCAAGTACCTCGGCGGGCACAGCGACGTGACCGGCGGCGTGGCGGTCTTCGCCGACGACGACCGGTACCGCGAGACCTGGCGCCACTCGGTCGAACTCGGCGTCACCCCCGACCCGTTCGCGGCCTGGCTCACCCTCCGCGGCCTGCGCACGCTGGCGTTGCGGGTCCGCGCGCACGAGCGCAACGCCGAAGTCCTCGCCCGGCGGCTGGCCGGGCACCCGGCGGTGCGCGTGGTGCACTGGCCGGGCCTCGACACCCACCCGAGCCACACCGTCGCCAAGCGGCTCCTGGACGGCTACGGCAGCACGTTCTCCTTCGACCTGGCCGACGCCGAGGCGGGCCGCCGGTTCGTCACCGCGCTCGAACTGGTCCGGCTCGCGCCGTCGCTGGGCGGCCCGGAGACGCTGGTGCTGCACCCCGCCAGCACCTCGCACCGCCAGTTGGACGACGGGCAGCTGGCCGCCGGCGGCATCACCGGCGGCACGATCCGGCTGTCGGTGGGCATCGAGGACGCCGACGACCTGTGGCACGACGTGTCCCGGGCCCTGGACCGCTGACCCGGCCCCGCGACCGGGTCAGCGGCGGCCGATCAGCAGGCGCCCCCGTCGCGCCACACGGCCCACGAGCCGGGCGCGCCGGGTTCCGCGCCGGTCGAGTACCAGGTCGAGGTCCACCGGTGCGCGTTGTGCGAGACCACGTCGTCCGGCACGTAGGCCCGGCTCGCGCTCCACGCGGGCAGCCCGGCGCAGCCGCCCGGCGTGCCGTCCTCGACGGTCAGCGCGTACGTGACCGAGTGCGACACCGCCGGACCCGCCCCGGTGACCGTGACCCGGTACGTCCCCGCCGGCGTGCCGGCGGCCGTCGTGATCGTCAGCCGGGACGACTCGCCCGACGTCACCGTGGCCGGCTCGAAGGTCGCCGTCGCGCCGGCGGGCAGGTCGGAGGCGGACAGCACGACCTTCTGCCCGTCGCCGGACGTGGTCGTGGTGGTCACCGCGGCCGTCACCGCGCCGCCCGGCCGGGTGGCGCCCGCGGTCGGGTCGAGCCCGAGCGCGAAGTCGTCCGCCGGCGGTTGGCCGCCGACCGTGAGGAGGTAGGTCACCGTGTGGGCGGTGGACCCCTCGCCCCGCACGGTGATCGGGTACGTGCCGGGCGCGACGGCGGACGTCGTGGCCACGGTCATGGTCGAGGACCCGCCGGAGGTCACCGACGACGGGCTGAACCGCACCGTCACGCCGGCCGGCTGACCCGTCGCGCCGAGCGCCACGGTCTGCGGGTCGCCGGACGTGGTGGTCGTGCGGACCGTCGCCTGGGCCGTCCCGCCCGGCTCCACCGCGCCCGACGCGGGGTCGAGCGCGAGGGTGAAGTCGTCCACCGGCGCGGCGACGCAGGTCGGCTCGCCGGGCTGGGCGGGCAGGCTGATCGCGTTCCACGCGGCCTTGACCGCGGCGAACTGCCGGCACGTCGGGTCGAGGTTCTTCGCCGCGGTGAGGGTCGCGACGCGGTACCGGAAGTGCGTCATGCCCGAGGTCTTGAGCAGCATGGCGTTGTAGAACACCCGGCCCGCCGCCTGGATGCCGATGCCGGTCACGGTGGAGCCGTCGCACGTCGGGCTCGCCGCCGAACCCTCGGCCAGCAGGTGGAACCAGTGGTTGAGCGGACCGGCGGCGGCGTGCACCTCGGTGCCGGGGATGGCGCTGGACCAGCAGTTCGGGTGGCCGCCGACGGCCGACGGGTTCGCCATGTTGCGGATCGGGCCGCGGCCGACGAGGTTGACCGACTCGCCGACCAGGTAGTCCGGCGTGTCGAACGGCGCGGGCTCGTTGGCGTACGCCTCGGTCAACGCGCCGAAGATGTCGCCGGTGGCCTCGCCGAGCCCGGCCTCGCGGGCCGCGCCGCCGGGCGTGTACTGGTCGACGGCGTGGCCGTGCTCGTGCGCGACCACGTCCATCGACGCGATCCACTGGTTGGCGTTGTTGCGGCCGATCTCGATGTGCCGGCCGGTCCAGTAGGCGTTGACCGCGTTGAGGCCGACCTTGACCGTGACGCCGCGGCCGTTGCCGTCGATCCCGTCGCGGCCCAACCAGGACCGCATCATGTCCCACTGCTTCTGGGTGGACCAGAGCACGTCGGCGCACCCGGTCTCCTTGCTGGTGGCGTTGCCGTTGCCGAAGGCGTTGGTCGACTTGGTGAACGGCTGGTTCGTCGCGTAGTCCACGCAGCGCAGGCCGGGCCGCGTGTCGTCGACCGTGCTGTTGTTGCTGGTGTCGAGGGACAGCGGGTTGGGGCCGTTCCACTGGCTGGTGCCGGTGCCCGCCCGCGCGTCGTCCCGGCTGCCCTCGACAGCCCCGGTGCGGGCGTTGACGTACACGTGCAGGCGGCTCGGCGCGCCGTCCACGCGCCCGGACACGACGGTCTCGTAGACCAGGGTGCCGCGCCCGCCCGCCAGCACGGACAGCGTGGAGCCCTCCACGCGGTCCACAATGGACAGTTGAGCGCGGGCGACGGCGGCGGCGCGGGCGGGCGTGATCGTCGCGGTCGGGTCGACCGACAGGTCGTCCACCGGCGCGGCCACCGTGTCCAGCACCGTGCCGGCCGCGTCCGTGGCGACCACGGCGTCACCGCCGATGACCGGCAACCCCCGGTACGTGCGGTCGTAGGAGACATAGAACAGGTCTTTCCGCCCCGGGACGCCGCCCTGGTAGACCGCTCTGCGCCGGAACACCTCGTGCGGGCCCTTGGCCAGGGCGTCCAGCCCGGACGCGGCGGCCCGGTCGGCCGCGTCGACGGCGAGCGTGACGGGGCTCGCGGGCGGCGCGGGCGCCGCCTGGGCCACCACCGGCCCGACGGGCAGCGCCGCCAGGAACGCGACGAGGTGAATGCCGATTCTGCGTTTCACGCCAGCTCCTCAGGCAATGCAGGGAAATCCCGAGTGGCGGCCTCGATGGACAACTCCTGTCTAGCGCCCCGACCGAGCCCCGATCGAGCTTTGACCGTTGCCAGAGGGAAATCGGCGAAAAGAATCCGGCCATAACGTCGTGGTCATCTGTTCTTCTTTATAGCGCCATTCGCGCACCCGGTGAGGGTCGGTGCCACGCCCGCCGGAACGCGTGGTCACGCGGTGGGGAGTGCACGACGGCGGGGTAGCGGTGGTCGTTGTTCCGGAGGAGAACAGGACTCGCGTTGTCGCGGTGGCCGGAAGTCGACCGGGTAACCGGATCGAATTTGTCCCGGATGATCCGCGAAGTCCCTTTCGCGTAGAAGTGGCCGGGCGTGTTCCACGACCGCGTTGGAACAGTCGGGAGCATCGGGCGAAACAGTTCGGGCGCGGGCGTCAGGCGGGCGGAGCGGTGCTCTCGCGCACGACGAGCGTGGTGGCCAGCTCCACGCGGGTCTGGGCCGGCGTGCCGCCGCCGGCGAGGGTGAGCAGCATCCGGGCGGCCGTCGCGCCCATCTCGGTCAGCGGCTGCCGCACCGTGGTCATCGGCGGCGTGCACCAGCGGGTGTTCTCGATGTCGTCGAACCCGACCACGCTGAGGTCGTCGGGGATGCGCAGCCCCAGGCCCCACGCCGCGGCGTAGACGCCGAGCGCCTGGAGGTCGTTGCCGCACAGCACGGCGGTCGGCCGGTCCGCCCCGCCCAGCAGCTCGCGGCCCAGCTCCAGGCCGTGCTCGAAGGTGAACCGGCCGGCGCGCACCAGGCGCTCGTCCAGCGGCGCGCCGGCGGCGTCCAGCGCGGCCCGGCAGCCCTCCAGCCGGGCGCGGGCGCCCAGCGACCGGGACGGGCCGCTGATCACGGCGATGCGCCGGTGGCCCAGGTCGAGCAGGTGCCGGGCGGCGGTGATGCCGCCGGTCCAGTTCGTCGCGCCCACCGACGGGACGGGGTGCAGGGGCTCCCCGGACGGGTCCAGCGCCACCAGCGGGATCGCGCTGGCCTCCAGCAGCGCGTGCTGCTCCGGCGTGAACGCCGAGTACACCGCGAGCACGCCGAGCGGGTGCCGGGCCAGCAGCTGCTCGGCCCAGGACCGGCCCGGCGCGGTCGGCTCGACCACCTCGGTGAACGCGACCGCCAGCTCGTGCTCGCGCGCCACCGGCTCGACGCCGCGCAGGATCTCGATCGCCATGTGCCGTTCCAGGCCGTAGAACACGACTTCGAGCAGGGCGGCGGGCGCGATGGCGTCCGGCCGCCGGTAGCCGTGCTCCCGCAGCAGGGCCTCGACCCGCTGCCGCGTCTCCGAGGCGACGCCCGCCCGGCCGTTGAGCACCTTGGAGACGGTCGGCTTGGACACCCCGGCGAGTCGGGCGATCGTCGCGACCGTCAGCTCGCCCCGTCGCCGGCCCCGTCGTTGGCCGTCCGCGATGCTCCCCGCCACGGCCGCAGTGTACGGAAACGGCGACCCCGGCCCGGTCCTGCTCGCGCGCCGCGGCCCGCGGTCGCCGGTTCGGGGTGCCGAAGTCCCGTGGTCGGCGGAACGGATCGACCGGATCGGCGGAACGCGGGAACGTTGAGGTCTTCCCGCTGCGCCATAGAGTGCATCGGTGTGTGCTCCGGTTCGGCCGTTCTATATCGTCCGCACCGAAATCGCTCACCTACCGTGCTGGGAGGTAAACGTCCGGTGATCGGGCATCCCGACGAGCACGATCTGGAGCGGTGGGCGACCGCGGACATGGCGGCGCTGCGCGACGACCTCGACCAGGCGCTCAACCAGGACGCCCCGTCCGGGCCGTCGCGCAGTTCCTCCGCGTCGTCCCGGTCGCAGTCGGACGCCGAGCTGATCGAGGCGGTGCGCGGCGGGGAGATCCAGGCGTACGGGCAGTTGTTCGAACGCCACGTGCGCGCGGCCCGCAACCTGGCCCGGCACCTGTCCTGGTCGACCGCCGAGGCCGAGGACCTGGTGTCCGACGCGTTCGCGAAGGTGCTCGACGTGCTGCGCGCGGGCGGCGGCCCGGACTCGGCGTTCCGCGCCTACCTGCTCACCGCGGTGCGGCACACCGCCTACGACAAGTCCCGCCGGGACCGCAGGCTCAAGCTGGCCGACGACGTGGAGGCCGTCTCCGGCGTGGAGAAGGTCACCACGGTGCCGTTCCACGACCCGGCCGTGGCGACGCTGGAGCGGTCGCTGGCCACCAGGGCGTTCGCCAGCCTGCCCGAGCGCTGGCAGACCGTGCTGTGGCAGACCGAGATCGAGGGCCAGTCGGCGTCGGAGCTGGCGAAGCTGCTCGGCCTGACCGCCAACGGCGCGTCGGCGCTGGCCTACCGGGCGCGCGAAGGGCTCAAGACGGCCTACCTCCAGGCGCACCTGGAGCACAGCCCCACCGACCGCTGCCGCGCCACCGTCCTGAAGCTCGCCGCGTGGACCCGGGGCGGCCTCACCAAGCGGGAGACCGCCCAGGTGGAGGCGCACCTGGACGAGTGCGCGACGTGCCGCGCGATGGCCGCGGAGCTGGCCGACGTCAACGCCACGCTGCGCGCCTACGTCGCGCCGCTCGTGCTCGGCGCGGGCGTCGCCGGCTACCTGGCCGCCACGGCGGGCGCGGCGAAGGCGGGCACGGCGGTCGCGGGCGTGGTCGCCAACTCCCTCGCCACGACGACCGCGAAGTGGCTGGGCGCGGCGGCCTCGACCACCGCGGTGGTCACCGCGGTGGTGGTCGGGCTGAACACCGCGCCGCAGGCGATCTCGCCGCCGACCGCGGTGCCGACCCCGGAGGCGACGGTCGAGGGGACGTCGGTGGTGGCCCCGGTGGTGGTCCCGGAACCGTCGTCGGACCCGGTGCCCGACTTCGGCGGGTCGTCGGTAACCACGACGGGGGCCGTGGAGCAGCCGCCCGCTCCGGCCGCGCCGGTGGCGACTACGACGGAGGCGGTCGCGCAGCCCGTGGCCGAGCCGCTCGAACCCGTCGTGCCCGAGGGGGTCGCCCTGTCCACCGGCGGGCCGCCCACCGAGCTGCCCATCACCGTCCGCAACACCGGGGCGACGCCCCTCGCGCCCGCCACCCTCGTGGTGACCCTGCCCGAGGGCGTGCAGGTGGTGGGGCCGGGGAAGAACCTGCGGGCCGGGCCGGCGCTGCGGTTGGACGGCGCGGCGCAGTCGAGGGTGGGGTGCCCGGCGGGCAAGGGCACGATCACCTGCACGGCCGGGGCGGAGCTGCCCCCCGGCGGCTCGGTGACGTTCGTGTTCCGGCTGCTGGCGGGCCCGAAGGCGGTCGCCGGCGCGATCAGCGGCACGGTCACCGCCGGCCCCGGCCGGTCCGCGCCGGTCCACGTGCCGGTCGAGGTCGTGCCCAAGTAGGCCGTTTCCCCCACCGCCCGACGGGTACCCCCGGCAGAACGGGCCGAGGTGGGCCCTGGTGGGAACGGGCGTGACCCTCCCGGACGCCCGGTTCCCGCGCCGGATCGTGGACCACGCCCACCGGGGCGCGGGTGGCGGACACCCGAGCGCCCTGCCGGCCCCGGCTCGTCGCGAGCCGTTCCCGCGCCACGCGGGTCCGCGGACGACCTGAGAGGGGAGGCGATGAGTGACGCCCGACCACGAGAAGCACGGTTCCCGTGCCGGGTTCACCTGCGAGTGCCGGACCGCCGAGGGCACCACGGTGATCACGCTGGCCGGCGAGATCGGCGTCCGGGCGGCCGACCACGTGCAGGACTGCCTGGTCGGCGGCGGGCTGGGACCGGAGCGGGTCCGGCTCGACCTGGGCGGTGTGACGTTCATGGGGGTGGCCGGGCTCGCGGTGCTGCTGCACGCCGCCGACCTGTGCCGCGACCAGGGCATGGACCTCACCCTGGTGGCCTCGCCCGCGGTCGAGCGGGTGGTCGGCCTGGTGGACGCGCCTGCCGGGCTGGTCGACCACGTGATCCGGGCGGACCCCCGGTGAGGCGGCGGTCACGGTTGGCCGGCGCCCGGGAGGGAAACCCGTGCCCTGCGGCGGAGGGGATTGCCTAGTGCTGGAAGGCTCGCGTTTTGGATGTCGTCCGACCACCCGTTGACCCCGTCGACTTCGACCTGGAGTGCGGGGCCACGCCGGTGCGCCGCGCGCGGAGGTGGATCACCGGGAACGTCCTGGACCTGGACCAGGCCAAGCGGCTCGACCTGCTGCTGATCGCCGACGCGCTGGTGACCAACGCCTTCGAGCACGCCGGCGCGCCGCGCCGGTTGCGGCTGAGCCGCCGCGGCGACCTGCGGGTGGTGCGGGTGGAGGTGCTCGACGCCAGCCCGGAGCTGCTGCCCGTGCTCGGCAGGCCGGGCAGCCTGCGGCACCGGGGTTTGCGGCTGGTCAACCGGTTGGCGTCGCGCTGGGGCGTGGATCCCCGGCCGGAGTACAAGTCCGTGTGGGGCGAGGTCGTCGCCTGACCGCGGCCGGTCAGCCTTCGCCGTCCCGGCCGCCTCCGCGTTTGGGGTCGCCCTTCTTGTCGCCGTGGCCCTTGCCCTTGTCGTCGTCGTCCTCGTCCTCGTCGATGCGTTGGGAGGACACGACTTCCTCGGAGTCGATCAGCGGGGTGCCGTCCTGCACGACCAGCCGCAGCCGGCGTGACTCGCGGACCCGGCCCTCCCGCCCGGTGTAGTCGAGGCCGACGGTGACGGTGCCGTCGCCGGACGCGGTGGGCGGGGAGCTGACGGTGAGGTCCTTGACGTCCCGCCAGGACTTGTCGTACTGGCGGCGGTCCTGCGCGCGGAGGCCGGGGCCCAGCCGTTCCCACGCCTGTGCGGTGTTCCTGGGCAGCAGGGCGTAGTACTCGGCCACCGCCTGTTCCAGCCGGGCGGGGGAGGGGGTCGGCGGCGCGCTGCTCGGCGGCGGGGTCGCCGAGCCGGTCGTGGCGTCGGGTGACCGGTCGTCGGCCGTGAGCGCGATCGCCGCGAGCACCAGCCCGACGACGGCCACCGCCGCGACCGCGATCACCCCCACCCGTCCGCGCTTCGACGGCGGGGGAGTGAGGGCGGCCGGGTGTGCGAGCGCGGTGCGGGGCGGCGCTGTCGGCGGTGGCGCGGGGTACGCGTCCGCCGGGTGCGGGGCCAGGGCGGTGCCGTGGGGGCCGGTGTGGTGCGGGACGGGGGCGGCGGCAGGCGGGCCGGTGTGGTGCGGGGCGGAGGCGGTGTCGTGCGGGCCGGCGTGGTGCCCTGCCGGGAAGTCCCGGTGCGGTCCGGTGCCGTGCGGCGCGGGCGGTGGCGGGGTGTCGGCCGGGTGCAGGTCGAGCCTCGTCGCGGCGGGCCTGGAGGGTGCCGCGGCGGCGGGCCCGGTCGTGGCGAGGGCGCGGAGGCGGTCGGCGACCACCGCCATGGTCGGCCGGCTCGTCGGGTCCGTGCGCAGCAGCTCCAGCAGCACGCCGGTCAACGGTCCCGCCTGCGCCGGCGGCGCGAAGCGGCCCGCGGCGACGGCGTGCAGCAGCGCGATCGCGTTGTCCCCGTCCCCGAACGGCGGCCGGCCCTCCACCGCCGCGTACAGCGTGGCCCCGAGCGCGAACACGTCCGACGCCGGCCCCGGCTCACCGCCGCGCGCCACCTCCGGCGAGAGGAACGCGGGCGTCCCGGCCAGCAGTCCGGTGCGGGTGACCGTGACGTCGCCGACGGCGCGGGCGATGCCGAAGTCGGTGATCTTCGCGGTGCCGTCGTCGGTCAGCAGCACGTTGCCCGGCTTGACGTCCCGGTGCACGATCCCCGCCGCGTGCGCCGCCGCCAGCGCGCCGGCCACCTGCGCCCCGACGGCCACCGCCTCCGCCGCCGGCACCGGGCCGCGCGCGATCCGGTCGGCCAGGGTCCGGGCGGGCAGGTACTCCATGACGAGCACCGGCCGGCCGTCCTCCTCCACGACGTCGTGCACGGTCACCGCGTTCGGGTGCTGCAACCGGGCCGCGATGCGCGCTTCCCGCGCCGCCCGGCCGATCGCCTCGACCGGGTCCACGCCGTCGGGCACCACGAGCTGCTTGAGCGCCACCACGCGGTCGAGCCGCTCGTCCCACGCCTGCCACACCACGCCCATGGCGCCGGCCCCGACCCGTCCGCGCAGCCGGTACCGACCGGCCACCAGGTGCCCCGCGTCCACCGCCGACGCCCCGCCCGCCCGGCGGCCGTCAGCCGCGCGCCGGGTCGGGCACCCGGGCGACCAGTTCCTCCGGCGCGGTGAGCCGCCACGCCTCGAAGACCAGCTCGGCCAGCTCGTCGGCCTCGATGCCCGCCAGCCGCACGACGACCCACCCGAACCCGCCGGAGGTGAACTGCTCCTCGAAGACGTCCGGCCGTTCGGCCACCAACGCCTGCTGCTCCGACAGCAGCTGCTTCAACCCCACCGTCTGCGTGCGCGGCCAGTAGTAGCCGAACTTCCTGCCCCGCACGCCGAACGAGCTGTGCCGCTCGCCCTCGGAACGCTCGACGTCGACGAGCCCGTTCACGATCCGCATGAACTGCTCACTGCTCACTGCCACCGCGGCCCCCACAGAAGTCTCGGCCGCACAGTCTAGTTCTCACCCCTCGGCGGCACGGACCCGAGGGAACCCCGAGGGAACACCGTGCCGCCGAGGGTCACACCGCGCGGGTTCGACGCCGGGCCGCCGGCGCGGTGAGCGTCAGATCCGCGACGCGCGGCACGCCGCAGCAGCCGCCCGGGGACGCCTCGGGCCCGCCGTCGAAGACGCCGGAGCCGCCGCAGACCCCGGTCTCGGGCAGCGTGAGTTCCGGGCGCGCCGCGGCGTCGTGGTCGCCGGCGATCTCCGCGACGACGCTGCGGACCTGTTCGTACCCGGTCAGGGCGAGGAAGGTGGGCGCGCGGCCGTAGCTCTTCATGCCGACCAGGTACACGCCGGGCTCGGGCTGGCGCAGCTCGCGCGCGCCGTGCGGGCGGACCGTGCCGCACGAGTGCGCGTTCGGGTCGATCAGCGGCGCCAGCGCCGTCGGGGCCTGGAGCACCGGGTCCAGGTCGAGCCGCACCTCGGACAGCCACGAGTGGTCCGGGCGGAACCCGGTCAGCGCCACCACCTCGTCCACCGGGTCGAGGCGCCGCCCGTGCCCGGACACCAGGACCAGGCGGTCCCCGGCGCGCTCGACGGCCGCGGTGCGGAACCCGGTGACGACCTCGACGTGCCCCGCCGCGACCGCGGCCCTCGCCCTCGCCCCCAACGCGCCGCGGGCGGGCAACTGGTCGGCGTCGCCGCCGCCGAAGGCGTTGCCGACCGCGCCGCGGCGCAGCAGCCAGGTCACGTGCGTGCCGGGGTGCCGGTCGGCCAGGTCGGCGAGCGCCACGAGGGCGGTCAGCGCGGAGTGCCCGCTGCCCGCCACGGCGACGCGCCGGCCCGCGTACCGGTCCCGTTCGCCGACGACGTCGGGCACGCGGTAGCCGATCCGGTCCGCCGCCTCCCGCTCGCCGACGGCCGGCAGCCCGTCGCCGCCCAGCGGGTTCGGCCCGCCCCAGGTGCCGGACGCGTCCACCACGGCCCGCGCGGTGATCCGCCCGCCGCCCTCGACGTGCACGGTCAGCGGTTCGCGGTCCCGCCCCTCGTCCACGACCCGGTCACGGCCGCGGCGGGCCACCCCGACCACGCGGGCGTTCAGCCGGACGTGGTCGCCCACCGCGTCGGCCAGCGGCCCCAGGTACGCCGACGCCCACTCCTCGCCGGTCGGGTAGCCGTCGGGCGCGCGCCAGCCGGTCGGCTCCAGCAGCCGCCGCGCGGCGGGGTCCACCAGCTCGGACCACGGCGAGAACAGGCGCACGTGCCGCCACTGCGCCACGGCCGCGCCCGCCCGCGGGCCGGCTTCCAGCACCAACGGCCGCAGGCCGCGTTCCAGCAGGTGTGCCGCCGCGGCCAACCCGACCGGACCCGCGCCCACCACGACCACCGGGAACTCGTCCACCACGATCCCTCTTTCATCGGTGTTTCTCGATTGAACGAAGCGCAATTTATCGAAGGGCGTAGATGAAAGCAACCATCGGTGTCGGTCGATAGACTGGAGTCATGACGACGACGCTGCCCGCCGTGGGCCTGGCCGCCGAGGACGCCACCACCTACGCCGAGTGGTTCGCGTGCCTGGCCGACCCCACCCGCGTGCGCCTCCTGCACACCGTGGCGACCCACGCCGGCGAGATCACCGTGGGCGCGCTCACCGAGGCCGTCGGCATCAGCCAGTCCACCTGCTCGCACCACCTGCGCAAGCTCGCCGACGTCGGCTTCGTCCGGCTGCGCAAGGAGGGCACCGCGACGCTCGTCTCGGTCAACCCCGCCTGCTGCACCGGACTGCCGCACGCCGCCGACGCCGTCATGGGCACGATCGTCACCCGCCCGTGCTGCCCGGTCGACCTGCCCGCGGACGTCGCCGTGCGCGCCATGACCGACGCCGACTGGACCGACGTGCGGCGCGTCTACGCCGAGGGCATCGCCACCGGCAACGCCACCTTCGAGACCGAGCCGCCCTCCCGGCGCACGCTGGAGGCCAAGTGGCTGCCCGACCACCGCTGGGTCGCCGAGGTCGACGGCCGCGTCGCCGGGTGGACCGCCGCCACGCCGGTCTCCACCCGCGAGTGCTACTCCGGCGTCGCGGAGACCTCCGTCTACGTGGGGGAGGGGTTCCGGGGACGGGGCGTGGGCAAGGCGTTGCTGCACCGGCAGGTCACCGCGGCCGACGCGGGCGGGCTGTGGACGTTGCAGACGGCGATCTTCCCGGAGAACCGGGCGAGCATCGCCCTGCACCACTCGGCGGGCTACCGCACGGTCGGCGTCCGCGAGCGCATCGCCCGGCACCACGGCGTGTGGCGCGACACCGTCCTGCTCGAACGCCGCACGACCGCCGCCTGACGCCCGGGTCCGTCCACAGGGGACGGTCGCCCGGCCCTGGGCGGCCCCCGGCGTGATCGGCGGCGGAGCGGCGCCGGGTGCCACCCGAACAGGTGACCGGCGGGCGGAGGCCGGGCGCGCGGCCTAGCGTGGCCGCCGTGTCGGTGCGGCTGAGCGAGTCGATCATCACGTTGGTGCTGTTCGCGCTGCTGGTGCCGGTGGCGGTGCTGCCGTGGGTGCACCGGCAGTACCGCCGCTACGGCCAACTGCGCGGCTGGTCCGCGGTCGTGGCGGCGGGCGGCGCGCTGTACGCGTGCGGCCTGGTCGCGTTCACCCTGTTCCCGCTGCCGGACGTGACGGGCGGGTTCTGCACGGGCCGCGCGCTGCGCCACTACTGGCAGCTGCGGCCGTTCGCCTCGCTGGACGACATCGCCGCCGCCGGGCACTCGTTGACCAGCCCCGCGTTCCTCCAGGTGGCGCTCAACGTGGTGCTGTTCGTGCCGCTCGGATTCCTGCTCCGCTACCGGTTCCGGCGCGGCCTGCCGGCCTCGACCGCGCTCGGGCTGCTCGTGTCGCTCGCGGTGGAGGTCACCCAGGGCACGGCGGTGTTCGGCCTGTACCCCTGCCCGTACCGGATCGCGGACGTGGACGACCTGATCACCAACACGGCGGGCGCGGTCGTCGGGTGGCTGCTCGCGTGGTCGGTCGGGCGGCGGCTGCCCGCGGCGGTGCCGGAGCCGGTGGCCGACAGCGGGCCGCCGGGCCTGGTGCGCCGCGGCCTGGCGTTCGCGGGCGACCTGCTCACCCTGGCCCTGGCCCAGTTCGCCTGCCGGGCGGTGCTCGTGCTGGTCGGCGAGGGCACCGGGACGCCCCGGCTCACGGACCTGGCGACCTCGGACTGGTTCGGCGCCGCGCTGGGCGTGCTGGTGCCGGTGGTGGCCGCGGTCGTGGTGCCGCTGCTGCGCCGGGACCGGGCGACGCCGGGCCAGATCACGTTCAACCTGGCCCTGGCCGACGCGCGCACGGGCGGGGTCGCGCCGGCCCGCGCGGTGCTGCTGCGGTTCGCCCTGTGGTGGCTGCCGGTGCTGCTGCTGATCTCGTCCGGCCACTCCGGCGTGGTGCTCGTCGTGGTGGTCGTGCTCGGCCTGGCGGCGCGCTCGCGCGGCGACCGGCGCAGCCTCCTCGGCCTGGTCTCCGGCACCGTCACGACCACCCGCCGCGCGGACCCGGCCCTGCTGCCGGACGGAGCGCGTTAGCCGGGCAGGCGGCGGACCCGCGGGTCACCGGGACCCGCGGGTCCGCCGCGCCGTCGAACACCCGGGGTTCGCGAAGCCCTCGGCACCGTCGGAACTCCCGGTGCGCGAAGCCGTCGGCGCGGTCGGAGCCGCTGGTGCGCGAAGCACCCGGCGCGGTCAGAACGCCTGGTTCGCGAAGCCCTTCCGGGCCGCCGCGGACAGGAACGACTGCCACGCCGCGCTGCTGGTGTGCGGGTCGCCGGTGATGCCCAGCCGGGACTTCGCGGTGGTGAACGCGCTGGTGGTCAGCGGACCCCAGATGCCGTCCACCGCGAGGCCCGAGCTCATGAAGTTGTTGCACAGCGCCTGCACGAACTTCGTGTCGCTCTCCGACCCGGTCACGCAGCGCACCGGCAGGCCGCCGAAGTCGCTGTGGATGTGGTCGGCGTGGTCGGCGTTGTACCAGCCGTCCAGCGCGAACCGGAACCGCCGCCGGCACACCGCGTCCACCGCGAGGTAGCGGCGGCGCACGGCGAGCGTGCCGGACGCGTGGTCGCGGTCCAGCGGCGACGACACCTGGCCGCCGCTCCACCGGACGTGGTCGAGGTCCATCGCCGTGCCCGAGCCGTGCTCGCCCGGCTTGTTCACGTAGAAGCCCGCCGACACCAGGTACTGGATGCTGCCGTACGCCGACGACAACGACCGCAGGTCCCGGATCCACAGCACCAGGGAGTCGTAGAACGCCTGCGTGGCCTGCCAGTTCCGCAGCGTCGTGTTGCCGCGACCCGACCGCCAGTAGTAGACGGGCGTGCCGTCGATGCGCTGGAACGTGATCATCGGGCCACCTCCGCGGTGACGAGCCGGCCGCCGGCGAGCCAGCCGGTCCGGGAGCCCGCGACACCCAGCGCCTTCGCGTCCCGGGGCACGGCGGGGCTGGTCCGGTCGGCGTCCAGCACCCCGGTCAGCGGGGTGGCGTCGACCACCTCGTTGCCGACCCAGTGCACGCGGCCGCCCACCGAGGCCAGGCCGCGCACGGCGACGCCGTCCAGGCGGGGCAGCGCGGTCCACGTGACGCCGTCGCGCGAGGCGTGCAGGACGGTGCCGGCGAGGTCGACGGCCGCCACGACCCACCCGTCGGCGGTCGCGGTGACGGCGGTCGCGGACAGGCCGTCGGTCCACTCCAGACCGCGGACGGGCACGGTGTGCCAGCCCGACGCGGTGCGGCGGGCCGCGATGCGGACCACCGACGCGCGCTCGTGCTTGAGCACGGAGCCGAACGCCAGGCCGCCGCCGACCGCGGTGAACGCCGAGCGCACGCCGTGCAGCCGGCGCGCCTCGCGCCACCGCACGCCGTCGGCGGACTCCCAGATCGTGGCGGTCGGGTCGCCGCTCACCGCGCCGACGGCGTGGTAGGCGCCGCCGGAGCCGGTGACGTCCACCAGCTCCGCGCCGGCCAGGCCGTCGGTGATGCGGACCGAACCGCGTTCGTCGGCCAGCACCCACCGGCCGTCCTGCTCGGTCACCATGGAAGGGGTGCCGTCGGGCGCGAGGAGCACGCCCGCGGCCTTGCGGGGGTTGTCGTCCGCCGCGGCGCCCGGTCCGGGGGCCGCGGCCGCCTGGTGGGCCGGTAGTGCGCCGGTGAGCGCCGCGGTCGCGGTCGCACCCAGCACGAACGTTCGCCGATCGAGCACGTCAGTCCTTTCGGGGGCAGGGGGAAGTGCTGACGTGGCACAGGGCCGGTTGGAACTTTTCCAACCCACAAAGTATGGGTGGCCGCGCCTTCCGGCAATGGCCCGTTCCGCCCAAAAACCGCGAAAACCCCGCCGGCGGGCCGGTGTACGATTCCCGGTGTTCGCGACTGGCGTGCCGAGGGTGGGATCGACCACCGGGGAGCGTTGAGCCGAATCGCACCGCGCGCCTGGGTGCTCCGGCAGCGCCCCCGCGCGCGTGGAGGTCGTCGTGCACGAACCCGCACTCCCGTCGTTGACCGGCTCCGACCCCGAGGTCGCCCGCCTGGTCCAGGCCGAGGCCCGCCGCCAGTTCGAGAAGGTCCGCCTGATCGCCTCGGAGAACTACGTCTCCACCGCCGTGCTGGAGGCCACCGGCACGGTGCTGACCAACAAGTACTCCGAGGGCTACGCGGGCCGCCGCTACTACGAGGGCCAGCAGCTCGTGGACCCGGTGGAGGAGCTGGCGGTCGCCCGGGCGAAGGCCCTGTTCGGCGTCGACCACGCCAACGTCCAGCCCTACTCCGGCTCCCCGGCCAACCTCGCCGTCTACCTGGCGTTCCTCGACCCCGGCGACGCGGTCATGGGCATGGCGCTGCCCGCCGGCGGCCACCTCACGCACGGCTGGGGCGTCTCGGCCACCGGCAAGTGGTTCCGCGGCGTCCAGTACGGCGTGGCCAAGGAGACCGGCGTGGTCGACCTCGACCAGGTCCGCGACCTCGCCCTCGCCGAACGCCCCAAGGTGATCTTCTGCGGCGGCACGGCCATCCCGCGCACCATCGACTTCCCCGCGTTCGCCGCGATCGCGGCCGAGGTGGGCGCGGTGCTCGTGGCCGACATCGCGCACATCGCGGGCCTCGTCGCGGGCGGCGCGCACCCGTCACCCGTCGGGCACGCCCAGGTGATCACCACGACCACCCACAAGACCCTGCGCGGACCGCGCGGCGCGATGATCCTCACCGACACCGAGCACGCCAGGGCCGTCGACAAGGCCGTGTTCCCCGGCCTGCAGGGCGGCCCGCACAACCACACCACCGCCGCCATCGCGGTCGCGCTGGGCGAGGCGTCCGAGCCGTCGTTCGGCCTCTACGCGCACGCCGTCGTGCAGAACGCCCGCGCCCTGGCCACCGCGCTGCTCGACCGGGGCTTCGACCTCGTCTCCGGCGGCACCGACAACCACCTGGTGCTGCTGGACCTCACCGGCAAGGGCATCGGCGGCAAGCCCGCCGCCAGGGCCCTGGACCGGGCCGGCATCGAGGCCAACTACAACACCGTCCCGTTCGACCCGCGCAAGCCGTTCGACCCGTCCGGCGTCCGCCTGGGCACGGCCGCCGTCACCACCCGCGGCCTCACCGGGGAGCACATGCCGCGGATCGCCGAGTGGATCGACCGGGCCGTCCGGTCCGCCGACGACGTGGACGCGCTGGACCGCATCGCCGCCGAGGTCGCCGACCTCATGGCGGGCTACCCGATGCCCGGCTGGGCGTAGCGCACCACGTCGGCCAGCCGCGCCACGTCCGCCCGGAACGTCTCGTGCCGGAGCGTGACGTGGTCGGTGGTCGCCGGCAGCTGGTCGGCGGGCAGCACCGCCCCGTCGACCAGCACCGGCACCACCGGCACCGAGCGCTCCGCCGCCCGCTCCACCTCGGCCCGCATCACCTCGGTCGGCGCCCAGTCCGGCCCGACCACGGCCAGCAGCACGTCGCACTCGCCGACGTCGCGCACCACCGGCCGGCCGATGTCGTCCAGCCGGTCCGCGATCCGCCCGGCCAGGTGCAGGTCCTGCGGGTGCCGGTAGCTGAGGAACAGCCGCGCGGCCCGGGGCGACAGGTCGATCCCCACCAGGGCGGCGAACGCCCGGTCGCGCACGTCGGCCGGGTCGATCCCGCAGCGCGCCAGCACGTCCAGCGCCACGCCCTCGTCCTCCGCGAGCACGCCGAGCAGCAGGTGCTCGGTGCCGACGTGCCGGTGCCCCAGCGCCAGCGACTCGCGCACCGCCGACGCCAGCGCCCGCTTCGCGCCCGGCGTGAACGGCAGCCGGCCGGGCACCGGCAGGATGCCCCGCCCGTCCACCGCCAGCACCCCCGTCCGGCACGCCGTCGGCGACAGCCCCGCCGACGCCAGCACCGACGCCGCCGCGCCGCCCTCGCCGACCAGCCCCAGTAACAGGTGCTCGGTGCCGATCGCGGTGTGGTTGAACCCCCGAGCCTCTCGCAAGGCGATCACGGAGACCCGTCGCGCGCTCTCGGTGAACCGTTCCACGTCGACCCTTCGACCTCGTGCGGTAATCACTCCATCGCACCGAGTTTCCGGGTGTTACCGGAATTTGTCAGCAGCCCTCCGCCGGGCCTCGGTCATCGCGTCGCCGCCGCCGTGCGCGGTCTCCGGGACGAGGATCAATTCCGCGTCCGGCCAGGCGTGCGCGAGGTCGAACGGAGTCCCGATCAGATTTCCCAGGTCGAGCACTCCTTGAACGATTACGCCCGGGATGCCCGCGAGCTTCCACGCCTCCTCCAGCACGACGCCCTCGGGCAACCACGAGCCGTGCGCCCAGTAGTGCGTGACGAGCCGGGCGAACGCGAGCCCGTGCTCCGGGTTGTCGAAGCGCGTCCCGCCCTGCGAGAGGGGCTGCAACGCGTCCTCCCACGCGCACCACTCCGCCGCCGCCCGGCGGTGCACGGCCGGGTCGGGCGACAGCAGCAGCTCCAGGTACGCGGCCGCGGGGTCGCCGATCGGCGCCAACTCCCGGAACCGGGCATGGGCCTCCGGGAACATCGGGGCCAGCCCCGTCGTCAGCAGGTCGGTCTCCGCCCGCCGCCCCGTGGCCACGCCCGCGTGCACCATCTCCGACACCCGGTGCGGGAACCGCTCCGCGTACACGAGCCCGAGCACCGAACCCCAGGACGCGGCGAACACCAGCCACCGGTCGATGCCGAGGAACCCGCGCAACCGCTCCAGGTCGTCCACCAGGTGGTCGGTGGTGTTGGCGGACAGGTCCACCACGGGCAGGCCCGCGTGCGGCGTGCTGCGCCCGCACCCGCGCTGGTCGAACAGCACCACCCGGTAGGCGTCGGGGTCGAAGTAGCGCCGGGCGCGGGGCGTGCACCCCGAACCCGGCCCGCCGTGCAGCACCACGGCCGGTTTGCCGTCCGGGTTGCCGCACACCTCCCAGTACACGCGGTGCCCGTCGCCGACGTCGAGCATCCCGTGGTCGTACGGCTCGATCTCCGGGTACAGCACGCCTACCTCCTCACGAGATACAACAGTGCTGTTACATTAGGCCGGCCGGTGCCCGGGACGAACCGGTTTTCCCGCGTCAGGCCGGTCGGATGCTCCTGAGGTACCGGCACATCCGCTCCACCGCCGCGACCACCCGGTCCCGGTCGAGCGCGGTGAAGCAGAGCCGGAAGTACCCCGGCCGCCGGCAGCTCAACGTGGTCCCGGTCAGCAGCGTCACCCCCGCGTTGGCGCGGATCGCGCCCCACAGCGCGGTCTCGGGGTCCTCGGCGCGCCCGTCGCCGAACAGGGCCGCGGCGGACCCGGCGGGCGGGGCCAGGGCCAGGAACTCCCGCAGGTCCAGCCAGAAGAACTGCGCGGAGTTGGCGAAGGGCTGCCGCACGTACCGGATGTCGTGCACGTCCAGCACGCGGGCGACCGCCTCGAACGACTCGGTCAGCCGCCGCCGGTAGGCCCGCATCGCCCGGTCCCAGAAAGCGCCGCCCTCGGCGGTGAAGACGTCCCGCGTGAAGAAGTGCTTGAGCGAGTCGTACGTGCTGAACCACGCCTGCGAGGTCCGCCGCCTCGCCTTGTCGCCCAGCATCACCTCGCGCACCCACCTCGACCGCGACACGACGAACGCGGCGCGGAACCCGGACAGGCCGAAGTCCTTGGCGAACCCCCACACCACGTGCACGCGTTCGGGCGCGTACCTCGTCGCCTCCAGCGCCAGGGCGCTGACGAACGGCGTCGACGTGGCCTCCAGCTGGGAGTGGCAGTACATCTCGTCGGAGATGACGTGCAGGTCGGGCTTCGACAACGCCCACCGGTACACGTCCTCCAGCAGCGCCGGCTCGTAGTTGTAGCCGAGCGGGTTGTGCGGGTTGGTCAGCACCAGCAGCCTCGGCTTCGGCTCCGGGGCCTCGTCGTAGGCGCGGGCCAGGTCCGCCACGGTGAGCCGGAAGGTCTCCTCGTCGGCCAGGGCCACCGGACGGCTGTGCAGGCCCGCCTCCTGGTCGAAGCACCAGTAGAACCCCTGCCAGCACGGCGCGGGCAACAGCACCGAGCTGCCCCGCGGCACCGGCCCGCCCTCCTGTTGCAGCCCCAGCGCGACGCACGTCAGCGCACCCGACACCCCGGCCGCGCCGAAGACGTGCTCGGGGGAGATCTCGGCCCCGAGGCTGCGGCCGAGCCGTTCCGCCGCCAGCTCCCGCAGCTCCGGCGCGCCGTACGCGGTGACGTACCGGATGCCCTGCTCGGGCAGCACCGGCAGCCGGCCGAACACGACGTCGCGCAGCTCCGGGTAGACCAGCACGTTCTCCGCGACGGACAGGTCGTCGGGCGCCGGCAGGCCGCGTTCGGCGAGCAGCTCGCGGCCCAGGATCGACCGCTGCTCCTCGTCGGGCACCAGGGCGAGCGCGTCCAGGTCCGCGGCCGTGAAGTCGAACGGATCGCTCGTCATGCCCACCTCTCGGGTCGGGAGCCCTCGCTGGCATACAAGCAGCCGGCACGCCCCCGCCAGGGCGGGCCGGCCGCACTCCACCCGGTCGGGGACGGCGATGTCGTCCGACCGTTGCGCGCCGCGACGGTGCGTCACGGTCGTCGTGCGCCGCGACGGTGCGTCACGGCACCGCCGGGAACATCGACCGGACGTCCGCGCCGGCCACCCACAGCCCGATGGCGAACGCCGTCGTCGCCTCCAGCAACTCGGCGCGCTCCAACGGCCCGCCGTCCACCGGCACGCACCCGATCGACCGCACCAGCGCCCGCGCCACCTCCAGCGCGTCCGCCGAGTCGCCGCACAGCGGCACCCCGAGCGGTCGCCCCTCGAACGCCAACGACGGCCGTCGCCACACGTCCACGTGGCACAGGTTGAACGCCTTCACCACGTGCGCGCCCGACGCCGCCGCGAGCCGTGCGGCGGCACGCGGCTCGTCCAGCACGAACCGGCCCGGCACCACCGAGTTCGTGCAGTCGACCACCACCCGGCCCGGCGCGTGCCCCAGCACCTCGACCGCGACCGCCGCCGGGACCGCGAGCAGCACCGCGTCCCCGAACGCCACCGCGTCCGCCGGCGACCCCGCGACGGCCCCGATCCGCGCCGCCACCGCCGCGGACCGCTCCCGCGACCGCCCGCCGACCAGCACCTCGTGCCCGGCCGCGACCCACCGCCCGCCCAGCGCCTCCGCCATCCCGCCCGACCCCAACACCCCGACCCGCATCCCCGCGCCTCCTCGTCCGGCATGCTCGACCGGACCGACGTTAGGGAACCCGGCGGACACCGAACGGTGCCCACGACAAGGGGGAGCGGCCATGGCCTTCCTCGCGGACTGCCGCGCCCGGCAGGCGTTCGACCTGCTGGCCAACACCTGGAACCCGGTGGTGCTGCACGCGTTGCGGCACGGCCCCCGCCGACCCGCCGAGCTGCGCCGCGCGATCGGCGGCATCCGGTCCAAGGTGCTGACCGAGACCGTGCGCCGGTTGGCGGCCGCCGGCCTGGTGGTGCGCCGCGAGCTGCGCGACCGGGTCGAGTACGAGCTGACCGACCTGGGCCGCAGCCTGCTGGAACCGCTCGACGCGCTGGGCCGGTGGGCGCACGAGCGCGGTGACGAGATCACCCTCGACGGCGTTCCCGGTGATCACGGGTCCGAAGTGGACGAACGCCCGAGTGCCCCGGCCGTCCGCTCGGTTCTGGGCGTCCGCTCGGCTCCGCCGGCCGTCGATGCCGCTAGCCGTCGATCGTGAGCACGCAGCCGTCGCGGTCCACGGTCGGCACGTCCGGCTCGTCGAACCAGTGGCCGCCGTCGGCGAGGTAGCGGAACCGGTGCGTGCCCGGGGGGAGGACCACGGTGACCGTGCGCGTGCCGTCGCGGCGGGGCACCAGCTCGTGCACGCCGGGGGTCCAGTCGTTGAACGTGCCGACCACGCTGACCGGTCCGCGCGGGTGGTCGAGGGGCAGCGAGAAGGTCACGCGGCGCTTCGGGCCGAAGAGGCGAGTGCTGCGGAGCATCGTTCTCCCTCGCGAGTCGATCTGGCCAGGACTCCGGGCGGAACCAGCGTCCCGGCGGCGTGGCGGCGTTTCAAGCGGGCGCGCCGCGCTGCGCCGGTGGTCACCCGTCGGTGTGACCACGCTGCCGGTCGTGCCGTCGACATCGGGTGACGCGGCGGACGCGTTCTACCGCGCGTGCGAGCCAGTCGGACACCGCGCTGCTGGACGCGCTGTACCGGCCGGGGTTCGAGCGGATGGTCAACCACAAGCCGGACTTCGAGGACGTCGCCGGGCTGCGCTGGTTCCTCGACCGGGGGGTGGACGTCAACGCGGAGTTCTGCCTGCACCACGCCATCGGCCGCGGCCGGAGCGCCGAGGTCATCGGGGTGCTGCTCGACGCGGGCGCCGACGTGAACCTGCCGTGGGGCCGCTGGGACGTCGTCGCGGCGCTGCTGGACGCCGGGATGGCCGCGGACACGCGGGGGTGGAGCAACTTCACGCCGTTGGAGCAGGCGGCGATGAACGGCCGTGCCGACGTCGTGCGGCTGTTGCCGGCGCGCGGCGCCGACGTGACCGACAAAGCCTTCGACCACACCGGCCCCACGCCGCTCGACCGCGCGTTGTGGGGAGTGCGCCACAACCGCGCCGCCGACGGCGACTATGCCGCGACTGTCGCCGCTTTGATCGCTGTGAACGCTCCTACCAGCCACGACGCGCCGACCGGTGACGCGGGGGTGGACGCCGTGATGGCCCAAAGATCACCGTAAGGAGCGAATGACGTGCCCATGGGCAACTTTCCCGGCGCGAGTTTCGTTGCCGGGAATGAAGGAGGCGGCGCGGCCCCGAGGCGTGGGCGCAGGCAGGAGGACGGAGGCGAGGAGCCGGACAAGGAGCGAGGGGCGCGTGCGTCCAGGCCGTGCGCTCGGAGCGCGAGTGCGGTCGACGGTCCATAGACAGGTGTCTATGAAGTGAGTCGCACTGCATCGACCGCATTCGATTGACGATGCGGGCCGGCGAGGCAAAGAATCCGGGCATGAGCAGCCCCGTTGTGACGCCCCGAGTGGCCTTGACGGTCGACCAGGCCGTCGCGTACGCCGAGCGGTTCGGGTGCCTGGCCGACCCGACGCGGGTGCGACTGCTGCACGCGGTGGCGGCCGGCGAGACCACGGTCGGCCGGTTGGCGGACGTGCTCGGGGTCAGCCAGCCCACCTGCTCGCACCACCTGCGCAAGCTCGCCGCCGCCGGGTTCGTCCACCTCCGCCGCGACGGCACCGCCACGCTGGCCTCGGTCGACCCGGCCGGCCGGGTGTTGCTGCCGCACGCGGTGGACGCGGTGCTCGGGGCGATCCCCGCGCGGCCGCTGGAGCCGCCCGCGGACGTCGCCGTGCGGGCGATGGTGGATGACGACTGGGCCGACGTGCGGCGCATCTACGGCGAGGGCATCGCGACCGGGGACGCCACGTTCGAGACCGAGGTGCCCAGTCGGCGGACGTTGGACGTCAAGTGGCTGCTCGACCACCGGTGGGTCGCGGTGGTGGATGGGGTGGTCGCGGGGTGGGCGGCGGCGACGCCCGTGTCGCCGCGGGAGTGTTATGCGGGGGTGGCGGAGACGTCGCTGTACGTGGACGCGCGGTTCCGGGGGCGTGGGGTGGGGAAGGCGTTGCTGCACCGGCAGGTCGGGGCGGCGGATGCCGGTGGGTTGTGGACGTTGCAGGCGGTGGTGTTCCCGGAGAACCGGGCGAGTGTCGCGCTCCACCGGTCGGCCGGGTTCCGGACGGTCGGGGTTCGGGAGCGGATCGCGGTGCACTGCGGGGTTTGGCGGGACACGCTCCTGTTGGAGCGGCGCGCCTGACGGGTCGGCGCGGCTGAACGGGCCGGAGCGCGGCGCGGAAGGTGGGCGCGGAAGGTGCCGGAGAACCCGTGTGAAAGACCCTGGAAACCGCGGCAGAGGCCCTGGCCCTGAGAGCACCCGTGACAAGCGCTGAAAAGGGTCGGAGGCGGTAGGGCGGGGAGGGTGTGGGGACGCGGTTGGGTAGGGCGAATTGGGGCGCGCGGGATGGCGGCTCCCTTCCCATTTTCAATTTATAGCGCACACGGGGGCTTGTGGCAAGACCCCGGTCATGTCGCAGAATCGCCGCTCGGAATGGGGCTGCCGGAAAAAGGCGAGGGGTGTCGGGGGTGAATTGTGGGTGGTGGCGGCAGGGGAGGGGTGTCGGTGACGAGAGCGGGATCACAAAGGGTGCAGTGCCTGCAAAGTTGCAGTCAGTGCATGATTTTCCCTACCCTGATCGAGTGAGCACGCACGCGGCCGAGGGGCTGCGCGACCGCAAGAAGCGGCAGACCCGCACGGCTCTGGCGCACGCCGCCGTCCGCCTGGTCGCGGAACGCGGCCTCGACAACGTGACCGTCGAGGACATCAGCGCCGCCGCCGACGTCTCGCCGCGCACCTTCTTCAACTACTTCGCCGGCAAGGAGGACGCCGTCCTCGGCCCGGACCCGGAGGCGGGTCCCCGCATGCGCGCCAACGTGCTGTCCCAGCCGGCGCACCTGTCCGCCGCCGAGGCGGTGCGGGAGGCATTGCTAGCGGAGGTCGCCGCCGAGTTGGCCGACGACCGCGACTTCTGGTTGCTGCGGATGCGCGTGGTGCAGCAGCACCCCGTGCTGGTGGCCAAGGTCTTCGCCGGCGGCGAGGCCGTCGAGCGCCACCTGGTCGCCGCCATCGCCCAACGGGTCGGCCTGCCCGCCGACGACACCTACCCGCTGCTGCTCGCCGCGGCGGCGGGCGCGGCGTTCCGGGTGGCGGTGACCCGCTGGTCGAGCACGGCCGCGCCGCTGCAAAACCTGCTCGCCGAAGCGCTCGACATGCTCGCCGCGGGGCTCGCGGAGCCGCCGCGTGCGGAGCCGCGGGACGGTCGACTCCGCGATGACCGCCATGGTCAACCCCGGGGAGATCAACCCGGGGGAGACCAAGCGCGGCAAGTGACCGAAGCGCGGCACGCCGACGTGCGGCGCGACGACGCGCCGTGAACGGCCTCAAGCCACGACCCCACCGCACGCCCGGCCACGGCGACGCCTGAAGCCACTGCGACAAGCCAACGACAACCCACCGCGAAGACCCAACGCGACAACCTGGGGGAACCGATGTCCACCGAAGCCGGCACGACCTCGCGCCGGGACGTCATGCAAGCCATGTCCGGCCTCATGCTGGGCATGTTCATGGCCATCCTGGCCTCGACCATCGTGTCGAACGCGCTGCCGCGCATCATCTCCGACCTGAAGGGCTCGCAGTCCGTCTACACCTGGGTCGTCACGACCGAGCTGCTGGCGATGACCGCGACCGTGCCGCTGTGGGGCAAGCTCGCCGACCTCTACAGCCGCAAGCTGCTGATCCAGCTCTCCCTCGGCCTGTTCGTGGTCGGCTCGCTCATCGCGGGCTTCTCCCCGAACGTCGAGGTGCTCATCGCCAGCCGCATCGTGCAGGGCCTCGGCGCGGGCGGCATGACGGCGTTGGCGACGATCGTGATGGCGGCGATGATCCCGCCGCGCGAGATGGGGCGCTACGCGGGCATCTTCGGCGCGGTCTTCGGCGTCGGCACGGTCGCCGGCCCGCTCATCGGCGGCCTCATGGTGGACACCTCGTGGCTGGGCTGGCGCTGGTGCTTCTTCATCGGCGTGCCGTTCACCCTCGCCTCGATCTTCCTGCTCCAGCGCACGCTGAACCTGCCGGTCGTGCGCAAGGAGGTCACGATCGACTACCTGGGCGCGGCGCTGATCGTCGGCGGCGTGTCCACCCTGCTGGTGTGGTCCACGCTGGCCGGCCACCAGTTCGAGTGGGCCTCGGCGTGGACCGCGCTGCTGGTGACGGTCGGCGTGGTGCTGCTCGGCCTGGCCGTGTGGGTGGAGTCGCGGGCGGCCGACCCGATCGTGCCGCTGACGATCTTCGCCAACCGCACGGTGACGTTGACGACGGTGGCCAGCGCGCTCGTCGGCGTGGCCATGTTCGGCGGCACGGTGTTCCTGTCCCAGTACTTCCAGATCGGCCTGGGCAAGACGCCGACGCAGGCGGGCCTGATGAGCCTGCCGATGATCTTCGGCCTGCTGGTGTCGTCGACCGTCGCGGGCCAGCTGATCACCAAGTGGGGCAGGTGGAAGGCGTTCCTGGTCGCCGGCGGTGTGATCATGATCGGCGGGATGCTGCTGCTGGCCACGATCGACGCGAACACCAGCGTGTTCATGGTCAGCGTGCACATGGCCGTGCTGGGCATCGGCGTCGGCATGCTCATGCAGAACCTGGTGCTGGCGGCGCAGAACGACGTGCCCGCCCGCGACCTCGGCGCGACCACCTCGACCCTCACGTTCTTCCGCAGCCTCGGCGGCGCGATCGGCGTGAGCGCGTTGGGCGCGGTGCTCGCCAACCGGGTGACGTCGCTGAGCGAGGAGAAGTTCGGCCCGGCCCCCGGCGGTGGCGAGGGCACGGTGCCCGACCTCGCGCTGCTGCCCGAGCCGGTGCGGCTGGTCGTGCGGGAGATCTACGCCACGGCCACCGCGGAGCTGTTCCTGATCGGCGCGCCGATCGCGGTGCTGGCGCTGCTGGCCGTGCTGTTCATCAAGGAGAAGCCGCTCAAGACCCTCAGCGGTGACGAGCGGTTGGCGGCGGAGATGGCCGCGGGCCACTGACCGCGGGAAGACACGTGTCGCACTTGTCCGGCTCCCGGTCGGACAAGTGCGACACTTTCGCCGTGTCCGGACTGCGCGAACGCAAGAAGCTCGCCACCCGCACGGCGTTGGCCGACGCCGCGCTGCGGCTGTGCGTGGAGCACGGCCTCGACGGGGTGACCGTCGAACAGGTGGCGACGGAGGCCGGCGTCTCGCTGCGCACGTTCTTCAACTACTTCTCCTCCAAGGAGGAGGCCGTCGTCGCGGGCGACGTCGCGACCGCCGCGGCCTTCGTCCGGGCCTTCGCGGACCGGCCCGCGGACGAGCCCGTGCTGTCCGCGCTGCGCGCCGCCCTGGTCGACGTCGTGTCCGACCGGATCGAGCCGGACCGCGTGGCGCAGCTGCGCGCCCTGCGCCGCACCCCCGCGCTGCTGCCGCACCAGATCGCCGCGTTCGCCGTGCAGGAACGCGAACTCGCCGCCGTGGTCGGCGCACGGGTGGGCGTGGACCCGGCCACCGACCTGTACCCCGCGATGTTCGCCGCCACGACCATGGCCACCCTGCGGGTCGTGGTCGGCTGGTGGCTGGACGCCGCCGAACGGCCCGAGCTGTCCGAGCTGATCGACGTGATGATCGCCCGTCTGGACGCGGGCTTCGCCGCCGTGCGCCCGGACCGCGGCTAGGACCCGGTCCGCCGTTATCGCGTCCCGCCGCGCCGCGGTCCGCCGAAATCGGGGACATCCGGGTGAACGTCCAGTCCGCGCCCACGTGGAATGGAGCACCCCGGTAGGAGCACATCTCGGGGTACTGCGCTGTCGGTATGCCCGGCCGGCCGCAGGCGGGTGACGGGGGAATCCGGTACCGGTGCAGGTCCATAGCCTGCCTGGGGCCGGGCGATCCGCGCTCCGGCGGAAGCGAAACGAGGTGTACCGCGGTGCGAAGACGTGCGGTTATCCAAGTGGCGACGGGTGCTCTGCTGGCCGCCGCGATGACAGTTCCCGGTGCGGCGGCCGACCCCTCGACCGCGGCGGTGTCGACGTTGACGAAGTCCGTGGGCGGGGTGTCGTCACCCGCCGACCACGGGGCCACCGCCACCTGGGTCGTGGCGTACGACAACAACGGCACCGGCGTCGGCCAGGCCACCGTCACCGACGCCGTGGGCGCGGGGCAGTCCTACGTGACCGGCTCGCTGGACGTGCCGCCCGGCTGGACCCCGTCGTGGTCCACCGACGGCAGCACGTTCCAGACCGCCGAACCCGGCTCCGGCGTGGTCGCGGTGCGCGCGCAGAACCCCACCGCCCGGCCGGGCGGGACGTCGCTGGACGCCCTGCTGACCCCGCCGGTCCAGGCGTCCACCACCGCCACCGGCGGTGACGGGTTCACGCCGCTGCTGCACCGCACGCCCACCGGCGCGCTCCAGGCGTGGAACATCTACCACCACGCGGCGCCCGCCGTGCCGAAGGTCGTGTGCATCGAGCTGTCCACCGGCCAACCCTGCGCCGGCGGACCGTGGCCCAAGCCGCTCAACACCACGCCCGGACCTCTCGGCAGCGGCGCGACCGGCGACATCGGCAGCCCCATGGCGCCGCAGTACTTCCGCGACCCCGGCGCGCCGTCCCAGGTCCTGTACGCCGCGGTGACCCCGTCGTCGATCGGCGTCGGCTGCCTCGACCTCGCCGCCGCGGCGAACTGCGGCTACTGGCCCCTGTCGGCGCGGGGCGGCTCGCCGCTGAGCGTGAACGACGTCGCCGGTTTCGTGGAGGTCGATGGCAACCTGTACGGCGTCGTGAGCACGGGCCAGGTCCTCTGCTGGAACGTCGCCACCCGCGCCGCGTGCCCCGGCCAGCCGTTCGCGGCGATCGTCCCGCCCAGCAACGCCCAGCCCGGCGCGGTGAACGGGTGGTACTACGGCGCGATGACCGTCGCGGCGGGCAAGGTGTTCGCCTCGTCGTCGCAGTCCGGCAGCGGCCTCCAGCCGGCCCTGGGCTGCTTCGACCCGGCCACCGGCACGGCGTGCGCCGGCTGGGCCTCGCCCCGGCCGACCGGCCCCACCGAGAACTACACCTACAACGCCTACACCGCCTACAGCACGGCGGGCGCACAGGTCGGCGCCTGCTCCACCACCACCGGCTCGTCGCCCGGCGTGACCACCTGCTACGCCCTGGACGGGTCGGCCCTGGCCGCGCCGTCGTCCGCGGTCGGGCTGCCCGCCGGCGTGATCGCGTTCAACCCGGAGGTCGTCACCGACCCGAACGGGCACCTCCGGAGCTACCTGCCGATCTGGAGCGGTCCCTACGCCGGCGCGACGATCTGCCACGACTGGACCACCGCGTCCGCGTGCGCCGGCCTCCCCAACCCGATCACCCACCCGACCGTCAACGGCGGCGTCACCCGGGACTACGGCTACGCCTACGACGTGCCGACGGGCTGCATGATCGGGCTCGGCGACGCGGGCGTGCTGTTCTCGATGGACCCGCTCACGGGCGGCTCGCCGTGCGTGCGCTCCGGCGGACAGGCGAGGCTGACGCCGGGCGACTTCTACTGCGACGGGGCCACCGGCCACGTCCAGGGCTACGGCGCGGCCCGACTCGTCGGCGTCACGCCCGGCAACGTCGACTTCGGCGCGTCCCAGGTGACCGTCACCGACCAGGACGGCGCCACCGTGGCCACGCCCGGCTTCGCGCCCGACGGCACGGTGGACCTGAGCGGCGTGTCGCCGACCGCCCACCCGACGCTCGAGGTCACCACGACGCTCGTGCTGAACAACGGCGCGGACTTCGGCGGCGGCAACCAGCCACGGCTGGTGGTGGACTTCGTCGGCGACCCGCCGCAGGTGTGCTTCCGCACCACCATCGCCACCGAGTGCGCCGTGACCGACGTGGCCAACACCGCGACCGGCACGGACACCACCGGCGCGTTCAGCTCGAACACCGTCACCGTCCCGGTCGCGCCGGGACCCGCCTGCCGGCCGGTGGTGACGGTGGACAAGGAGATCTGCGCCTCGAAGACCGCGTCCCACTGCGGGCCGAACGGCGCCGGGCCGTGGGCCAAGCAGGCGCCCGTGGGGCTGCTGGGCCTGCTCAACGCCACCGCGTACTGGCGGATCACGGTGACCAACCAGGGTCCGGTGGCGGTCACCGACGCGCGGGTCGTGGACTACGAGGAGCCCGGCTGCGAGGCGGCGGCCGGGACGTTCACGCTCCAGCCGGGTGAGACCAAGCGGTTCTACTGCTCGACCTACGCGGTCATCACGCTGTTCCCGATGACCAACCAGGCCAAGGCGAGCTTCGTCCCGCGCAACTCGCCCGCCGACACCCCGCCGTCGTACTCGGCGTGGTCGTCGGCCACCGCCTGCTCCCTGTTGTGCGCGTTGCGGTAGCCGACCGGCCGGTGGGGGCGCTCGCCGTCCCCACCGGCCACCCCGCGCGACTCAGGCGTCCCAGGTGATCGGCAGCGCGTGCACGCCGTACACCAGCATGTCCTCGCGCAGCGGCACCTCCTCCGCCGGCACGGCCAGCCGCAGGCCCGGCAGCCGGGTGAGCAGGCCGGTGAACCCGGCCGCCATCTCCACCCGCGCCAACTGCTGGCCCAGGCACTGGTGCACGCCGTGCCCGAACGCCAGGTGCGGCCCGCGCGGGCGGGTCACGTCCAGCTCGTCCGGCCGGGGGTACTGGTGCGGGTCGCGGTTGGCGGCCGGCACCGACACCAGCACGGTCGAGTCGGGCGGGACCACCTCGCCGGCGATCTCCACCTCCTCCAGCGTGGTGCGGACGACCCCCAGGTGCACGATCGACAGGTAGCGCAGCAGCTCCTCCACCGCCCCGGCGACCAACGACGGGTCCGCGCGCAGCGCGGCGAGCTGCCCGGGGTGCTCCAGCAGGGCGAACGTGCCGAGCGCCAGCATGTTGGCCGTCGTCTCGTGGCCCGCGACCAGCAGCAGGTTCGCGATGCCGATCAGCTCGTCGTCGGTGAGCGTCGGGTCGGCCTCGATCAGGCCGGACAGGATGTCGTCGGTGGGCTCGGCGCGCTTGGCCTCCACCAGGCGGCGCATGAACGCGCGCAGCTCGTCGGCGACCCGGATCGTCTCGGCCACCGGCACGTCGAGCTTGAGCAGCGTGCCGGTGCGCTCCTGGAACTCGGCGCGGTCGCGGTACTCGACGCCCAGCAGCTCGCAGATCACCAGTGACGGCACCGGCAGGGCGAACGCCCGGACCAGGTCGGCCCCCGGACCGGCGGCGACCATCGCGTCGAGGTGGTCGGCGACGATCCGCTCGATGCGCGGTTCGAGCCGGCGCATCCGGCGCACGGTGAACTGGCCGGTGAGCAGCCTGCGGTACCGGGTGTGGTCGGGCGGGTCCATGGTGATGAAGCTGCCGGCGCGGGCCCGGCCGTCGGCGAGCCGGGCGCGGACCTCCGGGGGCAGCTTCTCCAGCACGCGGCGGCTGCGGAACCGGTCGGAGCTGAGCCGCGGGTCGCCCAGCAGGGTGCGGGCCAGCGCGTGGTTCGTGACGACCCACACCGGGTCGCCGTCGAGCATGGTCATCCGGTGCACCGGGCCCTGCGCGACGAGCTCGGAGAGGGCCCGCGGCGGGTCGAAGGGGCCCGCGTCGCGGCGGGTGTGCTCGGGCGGCAGGGGAACCGTCGGTCTGCCGGAGGCGGGGCGCTTGTCCTGGGAAGCGGTGGTCATCGACGTTCCGTCCCCGACCCGGTGCGTGACCGGGCCGCTGCTCTCGGCGATGTGATGACTCACGGTACCAAAACATGCACAGTGTGCAGCTTTTTCGGCGGGCAGGCCGGTGTAACTCAATGCACAGCGAGCAAACTTGCACGACGTGCAAGTTAGAGCGATAGTTGTATGCGGCAAGCAATGCGAGGAAGGGGGACGGCATGGACGCCGTCTTGCGCGAGGTCGAGGACCGGATGCGCGACCTGCTCAGGATCGTGCGGATGGTGAAGCAACGGCGCCACCACCTCTCGTCCGGCCTGATCGGCACGCTCGCCCTGATCGACCGCGCCGCCGGCAACCCCACCGGCTGCCACGCCAAGGAACTGGCCGCCCAGGCCGGGCTCGACCCGTCCACGGTCAGCCGGGCGGTGGCCGCCCTGGTCGCCAACGGCCTGGTCGAACGGCGCGCCGACCCCGACGACGGCCGCGCCAGCATCCTCGTGGTGACCGAGCGCGGTCACGCGGAGCTGGCCGCCATGCGCGACTGGTACCACCAGCTCCTGCACCGCGCGTTCGCCGACTGGAGCCCGCAAGAGGTCGAGGCGCTGACCGCATCCCTGGGACGCCTGACCACCGACATCGAAGGAGCCCTCGGCTCCACCTTGGAGGCCGCGCGATGAGCGCACCCGCCACCACCACCGGCGCGATGAGCCACAGGCAGGTCCTGGAGGCTTTGAGCGGCCTGTTGTTGGTGTTGTTCGTCGCGATGCTCAGCGGCACCGTCGTCTCCACGGCGCTGCCGCAGATCATCGGCGCGCTCGACGGTTCGCAGACCCAGTACACGTGGGTCGTGACCGCCACCCTGCTGACCGCGACCGCCGCCACGCCGATCTGGGGCAAGCTCGCGGACCTGTTCGACAAGAAGACCCTGGTCCAGGTCGCCATCGTGATCTTCGTGCTGGGCTCGGTGGTCAGCGGCTTCGCGCAGAGCGCGGGCCAGCTCATCGCCGCCCGCGCGTTCCAGGGCATCGGCGTCGGCGGCCTGCAGGCGCTGGTGCAGGTCGTGATCGCGGCGATGATCCCGCCCCGCGAGCGCGGCCGCTACAACGGCTACCTCGGCGGCGTGATGGCCCTGGCCACGGTCGGCGGCCCGCTGCTCGGCGGCCTCATCGTGGACACCTCGTGGCTGGGCTGGCGCTGGTGCTTCTTCATCGGCGTGCCGGTCGCGGTGATCGCCCTGTTCGTGCTCCAGGCCACCCTGAAGGTGCCGAGCGTGCGGCGGGAGGACGTGAAGATCGACTACCTGGGCGCGGGCCTGATCGCGGTCGGCGTGAGCGTGCTGCTGGTCTGGATCTCGTTCGTGGACGGGTCGTTCGCCTGGCTGTCGTGGCAGACCTTCGCCATGGTGGGCGCGTCGGTGGTGCTGCTGGGCGCGGCGGTGGCCGTGGAGGCCCGCGCGGCGGAGCCGGTGGTGCCGCTGCGGATCGTGAAGCAGCGCACGACGGCGTTGGCGATCCTGGCCAGCGTGGCGGTCGGCATGGCGATGTTCGGCGGCGCGGTGTTCCTCGGCCAGTACTTCCAGATCGGCCGCGGCTACACCCCGACCGAGGCCGGTCTGCTGACCATCCCGATGATGGCCGGCGTGCTGGGCGCGTCCATCGTGTCCGGGCGGCTGATCACCAAGACCGGTCGGGTCAAGCCCTACATCGTGGCGGGCGCGGCGACGCTGGTGGTCGGGTTCTTCCTGCTGGGCCAGATCGACCACGCCACGTCGCTCGTGCTGGTCGGCGGCGCGATGCTGCTCGTCGGCGTCGGGGTCGGCATGAGCATGCAGAACCTGGTGCTCGCGGTGCAGAACACGGTGCCGCTGAAGGACATCGGCGCGGCCAGCTCGACCATCGCGTTCTTCCGGTCGCTGGGCGGCACGGTCGGCGTGTCGGTGCTCGGCGCGGTGCTGGCGCGCCGGGTCGAGAGCGCCATCACCCGCGACCTGACCGCGGCGGGCATCCCCGTCTCCGGCGGTGGCGGCGGCAGCCTCAACCTCAACGTCCTGCCGGACGCCGTGCAGCACATCATCCGGGCCGCGTACGGCGACGCCACCGGGCACATCTTCCTGATCTCGGCGGCCATCGCCGTGGTCGGCGTGGCGGCGGCGCTGCTGCTCAAGCCGATCACCCTGCGCACGAGCCTGGACCTGGCCGAGCAGCGGCCGGCGGTCGGGGCGGACGCCTGACGGGTCGGACCGAGGGGATCCCGGCGGGGCGGTGACCACAGGTCGCCGCCCCGCCCTTCTGTTGGCGAGAACCCGTCGGGATCTGGCACCGCGGCCGCTCCCGCGCGGGCCGTCGCGCTCCTACCGTCCACGGTGAACAACCCACCTGCGACGACAAGGACCGCCAACCATGGTCGTGGTCACGGCACTGCTCATCGGCGTGCTGTACGTGCTCCTGAACTCCCTCGTGCCCGAGCGGCACCGCCGGCCGTTCAACGCGGTCATGGTCGGCGGCGCGGGCGCGGCCTACCTCAGCGGCGGCGGGCTCGGCGCGTGGGAGTTCGCCATCACCGCCGTGATCACCTACTGCGCGTTCCGCGGCCTGCGGTCGTGGACGTTCATCGGCATCGGGTGGCTCGTGCACACGGCCGCCGACGTGGCGCACCACCGGTACGGCAACCCGATCGTCCCGTTCGCCGAGCACTCGTCGCTCGGCTGCGCGATCTGCGACCCGGTGATCGCGCTGTGGGCGTTCGCCGGCGGACCGGGCCTGCGGTCGATGACCCCGGCGGCGCTCGTGCGGGCCCTGCGCCGGTCGCGCACCGCCGACCGGTAGCGCCGGGGCCGCCACGGGGTCGGGCGCGTGACCCCGTGGCGACGATCCGGCGGGCTACTGCTCGTTCACGTACCACCGCTGGTCGCGGTCGGAGAGGTCGCACTCCTCCAGGCGCGGGCTGCGCTCGTGCCCGTCGTAGGTCAGGCAGGTGCCGAACTCGTCGTTGACGAACACCCGCGACGCGCCGCTGCCCTCGCGCCACCACAACTGCCCGGGGTCGCCCGGGTCGCACTCGCGGCCCTTGAGGATGCCGCCGATCGCCGCCGCGCACAGGCCGGTCCCGACGTTCCGGATCAGGTTGTCGCCGCTGCCGAGGCGCCACCGTTGCCGGTCGATGCCCCGGTACTCCTCGGTGATGATCGGCTTGGTGTCCCAGAGGGTCTGCAGCCAGACGTCCTCCGAGCCGTTCGCGCTCTCGATCACCGCCAGGGTCGCCTGCGCGGCGACGTCCGCTCTCGCCTCCGCCCCCGCGTGCGGGGCGAACACCGCCGCCGAACCCACGACCGCCAGTGCGACCAACGCCTTGCGCAGTGCCATGGAATCCACCTCTCCCGTTGTCCCGGGCGGCGTGGTGGGCGGCCCGGAGAGCCGAAACTCGGCCGACCCAGTACAGCGAGAGCGCGCCCACGACAGCCAGCAACGCGACTCGTGCGGGTGAAGAGAGAACCCGTTGCGGTGCTCAAGCGACGACCGGCACCACGCAGCGCGCCCGTTCGACGGTCCCGCGCCGAACCGACGTTCACCGGCACAGGTGGGTGAGTGAGCCTGCCGCGCCCACCGTCCGCGCCACTCCCCGACCGGCTCGCGGTGGCGTGACCGGAGGCGGCGCACGCCGTCCCCGTGACCCGTTGCCCGACCCGCCGGGCAACGGGCGACAGCTGCCGGGGGAGGGGGTCCGAGCGCGACGATCGGACCATGACGAACTGCCCGTTCTGCTCCATCGCCGCCGGTGACGCCCCGGCGGTCGTCGTCCGCTCCTGGCCCGACGCCGTGGCGATCCGCCCGCGCTCGGGCGGTGTGAACCCGGGACACGTCCTGGTGCTCCCGCGCGTCCACGTGGACGACGTCGGCGTCGACCCGGCGGTGACGGCCGCGGTGATGCGGCGCGCGGCCGAGTTGGCGGCCGAGCTGCCCGACGCCAACGTCATCACCAGCAAGGGCCGGGCCGCCACGCAAACCGTCCGGCACCTGCACGTGCACGTGGTGCCGCGGCGGGAGGACGACGGCCTGCCGCTGCCGTGGACCCCGCGGCCCGCGACCCGCGCCGGCGGGGCGGCGGTCTGACGAGCCGGCCGGGGCGAACGGCTCTCCGCGCCACAACACGATCACGGCCGGGGTGAGCCGTTCGGCGAGCGGCCGGTCGCGGGTCGCCGCCTGGCACCCGAGGCGCACGTCGTCATCGCAGCGCGAGGAGCCGTCATCGCGCCCCCGGCTCCACTGCGGACATCGGCCGCCCCGGGGCCTCCGGCAGTGCCCCGCGCCGCGCGTGACGGCACGGCGCGGGACACGGTGTCAGATCACGTCCACGAAGACCGGGTTCGCGTAGAACCACAGGTCCGACCACGGGTCGGCGTCGCCGACGACGTCCATCACCGGGTGGCCGTCGGCGGTGAGCCGGTTGCCGTCCGACCCGCGCAGCCGCAGGTAGAACGCGCCCTCCACGCGGCGGAACGCGTGCGTGAACCGCACCGTGCCGCGCGCGGTGCGGGGCACCTCGAACTGCTCGACCACCCGCGTGCCGGGCGCGGAGAACGCGTCGCGGTCCGCGGCCGGGCCGGTCACCGGGCCCGCGATCAGGTCCACCTTCGCGAGCCGGGGCACGGCGCCGCCGAAGTTCGCGCCGCGCGCCAGGTCGACCTCGACCACCACCTCGACGTCGTCGCCGCGCCGCACGAACGTGCGGCCGCCGATCGTGACGCCCCGGGCGTCGCCCTCCCCGAGCGACCTCACCCGCACGGTCAGCCCGTCGATGAGCCGCCCGTGCACCGCCACGACCCTGCCTGCCTGCATCCCGCGCATGACGTCCACATAGGACTTCGAGTCCGCGCCGACGAGGGTCGAGCTGTAGAAGCCGGGCCAGTAGTCGCCGTAGACCTGCGGCGTGCCGGTGTCCACGGGCGCGCCCCGGCTGCCGGTCGCGTTGTGGTCGCCGGCGCCGGGCTTGAACGTGTCCAGGTGCACCTGGTGCGCGTCGGAGGTGGCGGTGACCCACCACGGCCTGCCCTCGGCCAGCAGCGAGTCCCACAGGCCGCCGACCTTGGCCGTCATCCAGTCGAACCCGCCGTAGGTCCGGTACGGGTTCTCGGCGGCCGTGGGCGCGAAGCCGGGGAAGCTGTCCTGGTTCGGCGCGCCGTCGTAGTAGCCCCGCGCGCCGCCGCGGCCGCCGTCGGCGGTCCTGATGCCCGCCGCCTGGTGGCCGGGCGCGCCCTCCATGCCCACCGCCACGCCCGGCGCGGCGTCGCGCCAGCCGCGCAGCTCGTGCGGGCTGTCCACGCCGCGCCGGGCCGGGTGGTTGGCGAACATCAGCGCGATCTCCGTGCGGCCGGACAGCACCTGCGCCTCCAGGTACCGCAGCGCGGCCAACGCGTACGGCTCGCCGTCGGCCGAGGTGGCGCGGGCGATCAGGCCCTTGCCGCCGCTCGCCGCGGGCGTGGACAGGATCCCGCCGTCGTAGGCGGCCTCGAAGGCGCGCAGGATGTCCACCGCGGACCGGCCGGGCGGCAGGAACACCGTGGCGTGCTCGGCGCCCGGGATGTTCCACTCCAGACCCTGGTAGACGAGCACGTCCCGGTGCGCCCGGCGGGCGCGCTCGACGTCCGGCGCGACCTGGCCGACGGAGAACTTCTCGTGCGCCACCCCGCCGTGGTCGGTGATGACGATCCAGTCCAGCCCGTGCTCACGGGCCTTGGCGACCTGCTGGGCCACCTCGTACTGGCCGTCGGAGGAGTACTTGGTGTGGGTGTGGTGGTCGCCCGCGAACCACCGCCCCCGGCCGCGCCACGGGTTCACCGGGACCGGCGGCCGGTCGTCGTGCGCGTGGGCGGGCACCGCGCCGAGCGTGGTGGCCACGCCCGTCGCGCCCAGCCCGGCCAGGAACCGGCGTCGCGCCACCGAGAGCGGCCGGTCGTCCCCGACGTCGCGCCGGCTGCCTTCCGCTTCCCCGTGGTGGTGATCGTGGGCGTGGTGGTCGTGTGACATGCGGAACTCCGATCGCAGCGGCCCGGACGGCGGCAGGCCGAGTATCGGTTCGGCGCCCCGAGCCGGGTGGTGCGTCGAGCCGAACACCCGGTGAACACTCCGACGCCGGCCCGCGCCGGCCCGTCAAGACCGCGTAAAGGACCGGGGTTCGCCCGTGCGGCGCAACGGACGCGCGCACACTGGGCCCCGTGGACGGCAAGCGCAAGCGCGGCGAGCTGAGGATCTACCTCGGCGCGGCCCCCGGTGTCGGCAAGACGTTCGCCATGCTCGGCGAGGCGCACCGCCGCCGGGCACGGGGCACGGACGTGGTCGTCGGCCTGGTCGAGACCCACGGCCGGGACAGGACCGCGGCCCTGCTCGACGGCCTGGAGCAGCTGCCGCGCCGGCCGTCCGACGGCGAGCTGGACCTCGACGCGCTGCTCGCCCGCAGGCCCGAGGTCGCGGTGGTGGACGAGCTGGCGCACACCAACGCGCCGGCCTCCCGCCACGCCAAGCGCTGGCAGGACGTCGAGGAGCTGCTGGATGCGGGGATCGACGTGCTCTCGACGGTCAACGTCCAGCACCTGGAGTCGCTCAACGACGTGGTCGAGCGCATCACCGGCGTGCGGCAGCGCGAGACCGTGCCGGACGAGGTGGTGCGGCGCGCCGAGCAGGTCGAGCTGGTCGACCTCACGCCCGAGGCGCTGCGCCGCCGCCTCGCCCACGGCAACGTCTACGCCGCCCACAAGATCGACGCGGCGCTGGGCAACTACTTCCGGCTCGGGAACCTGACCGCGCTGCGGGAACTGGCCCTGCTGTGGGTGGCCGACCAGGTGGACGTGGCGTTGCAGCGCTACCGCTCCGAGCAGCGCATCACCGACACGTGGGAGACCCGCGAACGGGTCGTGGTGGCGATCAGCGGCGGGCCGGAGAGCGAGACGCTGATCCGCCGGGCCCGGCGCGTCGCGGCCAGGGCGGGCGCGGACCTCATGGTGGTGCACATCCTGCGCGGCGACGGCCTGCGCGGCGTGTCACCGCAGCTCGTGGCCGGGCTGCGGCGGGTGACCGAGGACGTCGGCGCGACGTTCCACACGGTGGTGGGCGACGACGTGCCGACCGCGCTGCTCGACTTCGCCCGCGGCGTGAACGCGACCCAGCTCGTGCTCGGCACGTCCCGCCGGTCGCGGCTGGCCAGGGTGTTCGACGAGGGCATCGGCGCGGCCGTGATCCAGGCGTCCGGGCCGATCGACGTGCACATGGTCACCCACGACGAGGCCCGGCGCGGGCCGCGGCGGCGGTGGGGCGGCGCGAAGCACGCCCGGTCCCGCCAACTGCTCGGCTGGGGGCTGGCCGTGCTGCTGCCGGCCCTGGTGACGGCGGTGGGCCGGCTGTGGCACGACAGCCTCTCGCCATCCACGGACCTGATCGGGTTCTTCCTGGCCACCGTGGTGGTCGCGCTGGTCGGCGGGTACGGCCCGGCGGTGGCGACCGCGTTCCTCGGCGCCGGGCTGCTCAACTACTTCTTCACCCCGCCCTACCACAGCCTGGCCGTGGCCGGCCCGGCGAACCTCGTCACGCTGGTCGCGATGCTGGTGGTGGCGGTGCTGGTCGCGCTGGTGGTGGACCGGGCGGCCCGGCTGGCCGAGCAGGGCGCGCGGGCCCGCACCGAGGCCGCGTTGCTCGCCTCCTACGCGCGCACGGTGCTGACCAGCCCGTTCCCGTTGCCGAGGCTGCTGGAGAAGGTGCGGGAGAACTTCGGGCTGGAGTCGGTGGCGTTGCTGGAGCGGCGCGACGGGACGTGGGAGCGGGTGGCGTGCGTGGGTCCGCGGCCGTGCGCCGAGCCCGACGACGCGGACGTGGACGTGCCCGTGACGGCGGACGTGCACCTGGCGCTGCGCGGCCGCACGCTGCCCGCGGCCGACCAGCGGGCGCTGGAGGCCGCGGCCGGGCAGGCGTTGATGGCGTTGCGGCAGCAGCGGATGGCCGCCGAGACGGCCGAGGCGCAGCGGCGGGCCGAGACCACCGAGCTGCGCACGGCGCTGCTGTCCGCCGTCGGCCACGACCTGCGCACCCCGTTGACCTCGATCAAGGCCGCGATCGGCAGCCTGCGCGACACCGACCTCGCGTTGTCCGAGCAGGACACGTCGGAGCTGCTGGAGACCGTCGAGGTGTCCGCGGACCGGCTGACCGGCCTGATCGACAACCTGCTCGACTCGTCCCGGCTGGCCACCGGCGCGGTCGTGCCGCAACTGCGGGCCGTGACCTACGACGAGGTGGTGGCCCGCGCCCTGGCCGGCATCGACGACCGCGACACGGTGTCCGTGGACGTGGCCGAACACCTGCCGCCCGTGCTCGCGGACCTCGGCCTGCTGGAACGCGTGGTCGCCAACGTGGTCGACAACGCGCTGCGGCACGGCAGGCTCACCCCGCGCCGCCTGGTCGACGTGGACGGCGACGGCCGGATCCGGGCCGACGAGCCGGAGGTCGCGGTGCGCGCCAGCGCCTACGGCGACCGGGTGGAGCTGCGGGTCGTGGACCACGGGCAGGGGCTGCCGAAGAACACGGCCGACGCGGTGTTCGCGCCGTTCCAACGCCTCGGCGACCGCGACGCCACGCCCGGCGTCGGCCTGGGGTTGAGCGTGGCGAAGGGCTTCGTGGACGCCATGGGCGGCGCCATCACCGCGGAGGACACCCCCGGCGGCGGCCTGACCATCGTCATCTCGCTGCCGACCGCCGCGGTGACGACCGCATGACCACGGTCCTGGTGGTCGACGACGACCCGCTGATCGTGCGCGCGCTGCGGATCACGCTCAACGCCCGCGGCTACGGCGTGCTCACCGCGTCCGACGGCGCGTCGGCGCTGCGCGCGGCCGACGAGCACCCCGACGTGGTGGTGCTGGACCTCGGCCTGCCCGACGCGGACGGCGTCGACGTGATCGCCGGCCTGCGCCGCGCCACCACCGCGCCGATCATCGTGCTGTCCGCCCGGACGGACTCGGCGGAGAAGGTGCGCGCGCTGGACGCGGGCGCCGACGACTACGTCACCAAGCCCTTCGGCGTGGACGAGTTCCTGGCCCGGCTGCGGGCCGCCGTGCGGCGCTCGGCCCACCGGCGGGTCCCCGCCGAGGAGCCGCTCGTCCGCACCGCGTCGTTCACCGTGGACCTGACCGCGAAGAAGATCCACCGCGACGGGACCGAGGTGCGCCTGACGCCGACCGAGTGGGGCCTGCTGGAGGCCCTGGTGCGGGCGGGCGGCGAGGCGCTCAGCCCGCAGCGGCTGCTCGCGGAGGTGTGGGGGCCGAACCACACGTCGGCCACCCACTACCTGCGCGTGTACCTGGTCCAGCTGCGGCGCAAGCTCGAACCGGACCCGGCCCACCCCCGGCACCTGGTCACCGAACCGGGCCGGGGCTACCGCTTCCAGCCCTGATCAGCGCCTCGGCGCGGGGGAGGGCAGGGTCCACCTGACGGCCTTGAGCGTGCCGTCGGCGGTGGTGCTCTCGCCCACCACCGTGCCCCGGTCGTTCAACGCGGTCGGCAGGCTGTGCGCGCCGCCCAGGGAACCGAGGTAGGTCACCGTCCCGTTGCGCCACAGGAACGCGCGGGGCGCGTCCGGGTTGGCCGCCGACGTCCAGCCGATCACGTCGCCGCGCTGGTTGACCGCGACCGCCTCGGACGGGCCGGGCACGCCCAGGTCCACCGGCTTGCCGCCGGCGGGCCACAGCACCGCCTTGCGCTCGCCGGTGAACTGCCTGGTCCAGCCGACCACGTCACCGCGCTCGTTGAGCGCCTGCGGCCCGTTGGCCACCCCGCCGTCCTCGGCCAGCACCGTCACGCCCGAGCCGTCCCACCGCAACGCCTGCGTGCCCTGGTTGCCCACGACGACGCCCGCGCCGTTGATCGCCTCGACCGAGTACGTCCCCGAGCCCGGCACCGTGGCCAGCCGCTCGCACGTCGTCGTGGTCGCGCAGCGGAACGCGTACGCGTCCCCGCTGAACATCGGCAGCTTCGCGCCCGCCACCACACCGGCGTCGTTGATCGCGCTCAGCCACAGGTGCGGCCCGGACACCGGCAGCGTCGTGTGCGTGCCGTCGCGCCACAGGATCGCGCGCTCCTGGTGGTAACCCGACGACGAGGAGGAGGTGGTCATCGGCACCGAGCCGCTGTCGTTGATCGCCGACGCGACGACCCAGCCGCTGCCCGGCGAGATGTCGGTGGCCCCGCCCGCCTGCCAGATCCGCGGCCGCTGGACGTACGGCCCGGCGCCGCTGACCGCCTCCTGGATCAGCACCTGGCCGACCTGGTTGAGCCCCGAGGGCGTGCCGGCGCCGAGGTCGGTGGCCGCGCCGCCGGGCGACCAGTGCACGGTGTGCGGCGCGCCGTTGCCGGACGTGAACCCGATGACCTGGCCGAGGTCGTTGACCGCGACCGCGCGGTGCGTCGGGTAGCCGGGCAGGCCGGGCAGCGCGGTGACGAGGACGGCGGCCCGGGCGTCCGGCGCGGCCACCAGCGGGAGGGCCAGGGCGAGCGCCGCGATGGCCGCGGTCGTGCGTGACTTGGGCATGGTCGCTCCATTGCGAGATGTCCACTGAATCGATTCGAACGTAACCGCGCGGCCCCGCGGCCGGCGTCGTCCGGACAGCGGAATCGCCGGCCGGACCGGCGACCGGCCGCCGCCGGAGCACGACGTGCCGCGACTGGGCCGATCGGGTGTCGCGGCCCCGGCTGCGCCTCCCCGAAGCAACGTCGTCGCTCTCCGGGGTGTCCTAGTCACCGAGGGCAGTGGCGACCGCGGAGGCGCCGCCACGACGAGGGGAGTTCGATGGCCTGGGGCACGAGGGCACGCAGGATCGCGGCGCCGCTGGCGCTCGCGCTGGCCGCGGCGGTGGTGACGGCGGCGGTGACCGTCCCGTCGTCCGCCGCGCCCGCGCCGCCGACCGGCGGCCGGGGGGACGGCGCGCCACCGGAGGGGACGGTCACGCTCGTGACCGGTGACGTGGTGACCGTGCGCGGGGGCCGCGCCGACGTGCGACCCGGTCGGGGGCGCGGCGACGTGGGGTTCGTGCAGCGGCTGGACGAGCACGGCGACCTGCACGTGCTGCCGACCGACGTGCTGGGGGACCTGCGGTCGGGGCGGCTGGACGAGCGGCTGTTCGCGGTGAGCGGCCTGATCCGGGCCGGGTACGACGACCGGTCGACCCGGGTGACGCCGCTGATCGTCACGTCGACCGGCCCGGCCGTCGCGGGGCAGCCGCTGCCCAGCGTCGGCGGGTACGCGGTCGAGGCGGCCAAGGACACCGCGTTCTGGACCGGCCTGCGGGCGTCCGGCGTGCGGGAGGTGTGGCTGGACGGTCCCGTCCGCGCCACCCTGGACCGCAGCGTCCCGCAGGTCGGCGCGCCCCTGGCGTGGCAGGCCGGGCACACCGGCGCGGGCGCGAAGGTCGCGGTCCTGGACACCGGCGTCGACGCGACGCACCCCGACCTCGCGGGCGCGGTGGTCGAGTCGCGCAACTTCAGCGACAGCCCCGACACCGACGACCGCGTCGGCCACGGCACGCACGTCGCCGCCACGATCACCGGCTCCGGCCGCTACCAGGGCGTCGCGCCGGACAGCGTGGTGCTCAACGGCAAGGTGCTCGGCGACCACGGCGGCGGCCGCGAGTCCGACATCATCGCGGGCATGGAGTGGGCCGTGGCGGCGGGAGCCGACGTGGTCAACATGAGCCTGGGCGCCTCGATGCGCACCGACGGCACCGACCCGATGTCCCAGGCGCTCAACCGGCTCACCGCCGACAGCGGCGCGCTGTTCGTCGTCGCGGCGGGCAACTCCGGCCCCGGCGAGCACTCCATCGGCAGCCCGGCGGCGGCCGACCGCGCGCTCACCGTCGGCGCGGTGGACCGGTCCGACCGGCTGGCCGAGTTCTCCTCGCGCGGACCGCGCTGGTCCGACCACGCGATCAAGCCGGACATCACCGCGCCGGGCGTGGACATCGTCGCGGCCAAGGCGAAGCTCGGCCGCATCGGCGCCCCGGCCGACGACGGGCACGTGGCGCTGTCCGGCACGTCGATGGCGACGCCGCACGTGGCGGGCGCGGCCGCGATCCTCGCCGCCCGACACCCCGACTGGACCGCCGACCGGATCAAGGCGGCGCTCATGGCGAGCGCCCGGCCGAACGCCGACCTGACCCCGTACGAGCAGGGCGCGGGCCGGCTCGACGTGGCCGCGGCCGTCACCACGTCGCTGACCGCGCGACCCGCCTCGCTGAGCCTGGGCGTGGCCCGGTGGCCGCACCACGACGACCAGCCGCTGGTGGCCGAGGTCGCCTACCACAACGCCGGCCCGGCCCCGGTGACCCTGGAGCCGGCCGCGGACCTGCGAGACCCGAACGGGGACCCGGCGCCCGCCGGCATGGTCGCGGTGTCGCCGTCGTCGGTCACGGTGCCGCCGGGCGGCGAGGCGACCGTCCGGGTCACCGTCACCACCTCGGTGGACGCGCCGGACGGCCGGTACGGCGGCGCGCTCGTGGTCGAGGGCGGCGCGACGCCGCTGCGCACGCCGATCGGGTTCACCAAGGAGGTCGAGAGCTACGACGTGAAGCTCACGTTCCTCGACCACACCGGCGCGCCCACCCCGGAGTACTTCTACCGCCTGGTCGACGTGGACCACCGCATGGCCTACCTGGACCACGACCCGTCCGGCACCGTGGTCGCCCGCCTGCCCAAGGGCACGTTCTACGCCGACGCGTTCATCGAGACGCCGGCCACCCGGCAGGTGACCCAGGTGCTGGAGCCCAGCTTCACCGTCACCGGTCCGACCGAGGCCGTGTTCGACGCGCGGGCGGGCAAACCGATCGCGCTCGCGGTGGACGAGCCGGGCGCGGAGGTCGGGCGCACCGAGGTGTACTTCCGCCGCACGGCGAGCTGGGGCGAGACGGGCACCGGCTTCATCGGGTTCCGCCCAGGCGACGTGCTGTTCACGCCGTCCAAGACCTCGGCGCCCGGCGTGGCCGGCTTCTCCGTCGCCGGCCGGCTCGCCAAGCCCGACGGCGACGGCTCCTACCTCGGCAGCCCGTACCAGTACTCCGTGGCGTGGTCGCACGACGGCGCCGTGCCCGACCGGCTCGACCGCGCGTTCCAGCGGCGCGACCTGGTGAAGGTCAAGGCGGTCGCGGCCGCGGGCGGCGCCGGCCAGACGGGGTTCCTCGACCAGATGACGGGCGGCCCGCTGCCGCTGCACGTCGACCGGTACTACTCGCCGGGCGTCGACTGGCACGGCGACTTCCTGCAGATGCCCGAACCGCAGGCGTTCCCGCCGCAGACGTCCCAGAGCACCGCGAAAGCGCGCCGCTTCGACCGGCCGACCACCGAGAAGTGGAACGCCGCCGTGTTCGGCCCGGCGTTCCCGCCGATGACCCGCGCCGCCGAGTGGGGTGGTCGGCTCGGCGACGAGGTGGCCGTCTCGGCGCCGATGTTCAGCGACCAGGACCCGAACCACTACGGCTTCTCGGAGGTCACGGCGGCGAAGACCACGCTGCACCGCGACGGCGTGCTGCTCGCCGAGTCGCCGTACGACGGCGCGGTGTCCGGCGTGGTGCCGCCGGGCAGGGGCACGTACCGCGTGCGCACCGAGGCCGAGCGGTCCGGCGTGGCCGAGCTGTCCACCCGCGTGGTGGCGGACTGGTCCTTCACGTCCGAGCACGTCGCGGGCGACGAGCCGGCGGCGCTGCCGCTGCTCGCGGTGCGGTTCGCGCCGTCCCTGGACGACCGCAACCGGGCCGCGGCCGGGCGTCCCTTCACGTTCCCGGTGTACGTGCAGCGCAACGGCACGACCGACACGCGCGACGTCGGCAGGCCCGCCGTGCAGGTGTCGTACGACGACGGCGCGTCCTGGCGGCCCGTGCCGCTGGTCAAGGTGGGTCAGCGGTGGCTGGCGGCGGTCGTGCACCCGGCCGGCGCGGCGTTCGTCTCGCTCAAGGCCCAGGCCCGGGACGCGGCGGGCAACTCGGTCGACCAGACGATCATCCGGGCCTACGCCCTGAAGTGATCACCGCCGGACGCGCCCGGTCACCGGCCGGGCGCGTCCAGCGGGTTGTCCAGGATCCGCTGCGCCCAGCCGTCGCGCATCAGCCCGGCGGCGGCGCAGTGCGGTTTGCGCTCGGCCTGGTCCCGGGCGCGCGCCAGGAACGCGTCGGCGAAGCCCAGGCGCGGGTAGCGGGTCAGGACGTCGCGCTTGACCCGGTCGGGGAACCGGTCCAGGCCGCCTCCGGACACGTCGGCGGTGACCGCGACCTGGAGCAGGTGGCTCTCCGGGTCGTCCTCCGCCGCCACGTCGTCGCGCATGTGCCGCACGATGATCTCCGCCAGCCGGTCGCGCCGCACCCGACCCCACCCCGCGCCCGCCGCGAACACCCACGCCAGGTGACCGCCCGCCTCCTCGAACGGCGCGGTGTGGCTGTCGAACGGGGTGGTGAGCGCCAGGTCGTGCAGGAGCGCGGCGACGTACAGCAGTTCGCCGTCGTGCGCCACGTCGGCTTTCGCGGCGTAGGCGGTGGCCCACGAGTAGGCGCGCTGCGAGTGGTTCAGCAGCCAGGGCTCGGCGTACTCGTGGCAGACCTCGAGCGCGGCTGCGGCGGCCTTCGAGTCGGGCCGGGCGAAGATGAAGTCCACGCCGTGCAGCCTAGGGCCGCCGCGGCCCTACCCACCTCAGATCGTGGCCGCGAGCCGCGTGCCCTGGTCGATGGCCCGCTTCGCGTCGAGTTCCGCGGCCACGTCCGCGCCGCCGATGACGTGCGTGACGACACCGCGCGCGACGAGCCCGTCCACCAGGTCGCGCACCGGTTCCTGCCCCGCGCACACCACGACCGCGTCGACCTCCAGCACCCGCGGCCGCTCCCGCCGCGGCCCGAACGTGATGTGCAGCCCCTCGTCGTCGATCCGCTCGTAGTTCACGCCGGTCAACTGCTCGACGCCCTTGGCCGCCAACGCCGCCCGGTGCACCCAGCCGGTCGTCTTGCCGAGCCCCTTGCCGATGCGGGACGTCTTGCGCTGCAACAGGTACACCCGCCGCGCGGCCTCGGCGGGCCGGGGCGCGGTGACGCCGCCGCGCGCCCGTTCCGGGTCGGTGACGCCCCACTCGGCCCGCCACGCGGCCACGTCCGGCGCGGGGGAGGGGGCGTGGGTGAGGAACTCCGTCACGTCCACCCCGATCCCGCCCGCGCCGATCACCGCGACGCGGTCGCCGACCGGCGCGCCGTGGCGGACGACGTCCACGTAGGACAGCGCGCGTTCGACCCCGGGGATGGCCGGGACCCTCGGCGTGACGCCGGTCGCGACCACGACCTCGTCGAAGCCCGCCACGTCGTCCACCGCGACCCGGACGCCCAGGTGCAGCTTGACGCCGGTCACCTCGATCCGCCGCCGGTAGTAGCGGATCGTCTCGGCGAACTCCTCCTTGCCCGGGATCCGGCGGGCGATGGCGAACTGGCCGCCGATGTCGTCGTCGGCCTCGAACAGCTCCACGGCGTGCCCGCGTTCGGCCAGCGCGGTCGCCGCCGCGAGCCCCGCCGGACCGGCGCCGACCACCGCGACCCGCTTCGACCGGCGGGTCGGCAGCAGCGTCAGCGTGGTCTCGTGGCCCGCGCGCGGGTTGACCATGCACGACGCCCTCTTCATCGAGAACGTGTGGTCCAGGCACGCCTGGTTGCACGCGACGCAGGTGTTGATCTCGTCGGCCCGGCCCGTCCCGGCCTTGCGCACCCAGTCCGGGTCGGCCAGGAACGGCCGCGCCATCGACACCAGGTCCGCGTCGCCGCGCGCCAGCACCTCCTCGGCGACCTGCGGCATGTTGATCCGGTTGGACGCCACCACGGGGACGCCGACGTGCGGGCGCAGCTTCGCGGTGACGTCCGTGAACGCCGCGCGGGGCACGGACGTGACGATCGTCGGCACGCGTGCCTCGTGCCAGCCGATGCCGGTGTTGATGATCGTCGCGCCCGCCGCCTCGACCTCCCGGCCGAGCGCCACGACCTCGTCCCACGTCTGGCCGTCCTCGACCAGGTCGAGCATCGACAGGCGGTAGATCAGGATGAAGTCGGGTCCGGCGGCCTCGCGGCAGCGGCGCACGACCTCGACGGCGAGGCGTCGGCGGTTCTCCGCGCTGCCGCCCCAGCGGTCGGTGCGCTTGTTGGTGCGCGGGGCGAGGAACTGGTTGATGAGGTAGCCCTCGGAGCCCATGATCTCGACGCCGTCGTAGCCCGCCTCCCGGGCCAGTGCGGTGGCCCGGGCGAAGGCGTCGACCTGCGCCCGCACGCCCCGGTCCGACAGCGCGCGGGGGCGGAACCTGCCGATGGGGGCCTTGAGGGCGGACGCGGACACGCCGAACGGGTGGTAGGCGTACCGGCCGGCGTGCAGCAGCTGGAGGGCGATCTTGCCGTCGTGCTCGTGCACGGCCCGCGTGACGACGCGGTGGCGGCGCGCCTCGCGGTGGGTGGTGAGCTTGGAGGCGAACGGGTACAGCGTGCCCGCCCGGTTGGGCGCGAAACCGCCGGTGACCATGAGGCCGACGCCGCCGCGCGCCCGTTCGGCGAAGTAGGCGGCCAGCGCGTCGAAGTCCTTGGCGCGGTCCTCCATGCCGGTGTGCATCGACCCCATGAGGACGCGGTTGCGCAGGGTCGTGAAGCCCAGGTCCAGGGGCTGGAGCAGGGTGGGGTACCCGGTCATCGCCGGTCGTCCTCTCGCATCGCGGCCAGCACCTCGTCGCACCACTCGACCAGCGCCTGCTCGGCCCGCACCCCGCCGCGCAGGACCAGGTACTGGTGCAGCCGGCGGCCGGACAGGGCGGACGGGTCGGGGAAGTCCCTGCGCTCGATGGCGCGGAACACGTCCAGGCGTTCGGCGTGCAGGTCGCGGTGCCGGGCGATCTCGGCGACCAGCGCGCCCGGCTCGCCCAGCGACGCGCCACGCACCTTCACCGCCAGCTCGTGCCGGATCGCCTCCGGCTCGCCGGGGGAGGCGAGCCAGCGGGCCAGCTCCGCGCGGCCCGCCTCGGCGACCTCGTACACCTTCTTGTCCGGGCGGCCCTCCTGGACGACCTCGTGGCACGTCACCCAGCCGAGGTCGACCATGCGCTTGAGCGTGCGGTAGATCTGCTGGTGGGTGGCGGCCCAGAAGAAGCCGATGGACTTCCCGAACCGCCGGGCCAGCTCGTACCCGGAGCCCGAGCGCTCGTCCAGCGACACGAGGATCGCGTGCTCCAACGCCATGCCGGCGACCGTAGCCGTGCAACGGGGTGCAGTGCAACTAGTTGCATACATCCTGAGCGTTGAACTCACAGGTCCCGAGCGTTCGACTCACGGGTCCCCGTGTGTCGAACGCTCAGGACCCCCGAGTCGAACGGCGGGAGGCGGTGACGACCTGGGCGGCGATGATGTCTTCCAGCGGGGTGTACTCGTCCGGCTCGTAGGAGGTGCGCACGGTGATGCTCCCGGACCGCCCCGCGACGAACCACCCGCCCGAGAGGGCCAGGCAGTCGCGCGGCGCGATCTCCGCCGCGCCGGACACGCCCTTCGTGTGCCGCGACAAGCCGAGCACGGCGTAGGCGTCGCCCACGGACAGGCCCAGGTCCCCGGCGTGACGCCGGTCGCGCGCGGTGTGCCGGGTGTTGCTCAGCTCGAAGAGCCGACCGTCGAGGGCGACGGCGACCCGGCTCACCCGCCACACGGTGGCGTGCGGGGCGTAGCGCGCCGGGCGGAACAGCGTCGGCTTGCGGGGCGCGAGCACGTGCACCGGCGCGACACCGGCGTCCCGCAACCGGTCCCGGCCCTCGGTCAGCAGCGCCAGCAGGCGGGGCACCGCGACTGCCGCCACCGCGTCCGCCTCCTCCCGACGCGCCTTCTCGGCCGCGTCCACGCGGTCGGCCTCGGCGGCGGCCCTGCGGATGGCGTCGTCCAGTGCCATGGATCCCCCAGCGTTCTCCCGGTTCGCCCGTGCATCGACGGCGCGGGACGACCCGTTACCGGACGCGGCGGAACGGGTGAACGGGGTCGTGGCCCATTGCCGCCGTCCCGACCCCGCGGCAAGACTGGGTGGCTCCCCACCACCTCGAGGAAGGGTGCGCATGACACTCATCAAGAGGATCTTCCGACGCCGCTCCGCCAATTCCGGCTACTACGCCTACCCGGCGGTGTGATCCGGCGCGACCCCCGGGAAGCGCTCGCGGCGAAGGCCGGTACCGGCGTCGCCCGACTGGGACCCGACCTGTGGCTGGTCACCGAGCCCATCGCGACCGGGCGACTGCTCGGCTCGCCGGACGCGGTGACCGCCAGGGCCCGCCAACCACCCGGCCTCACCTCATGGGGACCCGACGGGACGGCCGCCTGGACGGCGGTCCGACGCGCGATGCGGCCCGTGCTGACCACCGCGCACACCACCCCGCTGCTGCCTGCCGTCGCCGAGCGGACCCGACGGACCGCCGCGCGCTGGCCCGGCGTGATCGACGGCATGCGCGAGGCCGTCCGCCTGGTGTCCGACGCCAACCTCCACCACCTGCTCGGCGCGCCCTCGGCGACCCTCTCCGCCTTGGTCGAGGCGGAGTTGTCCGCGGCGGACGGCGTGCTGCCCGGACGGCTGCGGCGGGCCCAACGCGCCACCTACGACGCCATCCGGGCCCACAACCACGGGCCGCTGCCCGCCCTGCTCGCGGCCCAGGGCTTCGACGAGCACCACGTCACGCTCGCCGTGCGCGCCATGCTGCTGTCCGGCCACCACGTCCCCGCCGCCGCGCTCGCCTGGGCCTTCCACGAACTCGCGCGCCACCCCGACGCGCAGGACCGGGTGCGGGCGGAAGCCGACGGCAACCCCGAACGCCCGTACTGCGCGAGCCTGATCCGCGAAGCCCTGCGCCTCCACCCGCCCGTGTGGCAGCTGCGGCGGCAGCTCCGGGCGTCCGTGCACGGCCTCCCGGCGGGCGCGACCGTCGTGTTCAGCCCTTACCTGAACCACCGGAACCCGGCCGCCCACGCCGACCCGCTCGACTTCCGCCCGGAACGCTGGCTGCGGCACGCCCGTCCGGTCCCCGGTAGCTACTTCCCCTTCGCCCTGGGGCCGCGCATCTGCCCGGCGTCCCGCACCGCCCCCGTCGTGCTGACGACCATCCTCGGCGAAGTGCTCCGCACCCACCGCCTGGTCCGGCACCGCGACCCCAAGCCGGCACGGGGTGTGCTCCACGCACCGCGCGGCCTCGCGCTCCGGGTGGTGCGCACCCACCGGTGACAGCCGGCCGGTGCGCACCCCGGGCGCGTCAGAACTGGAGCGACCAGCCGTTGATCCGGCCGGTGTCCGCCGACGCCACGTCCTGCACGCGCAGCTTCCACGTGCCGTTGGCGACCTCCGAGGACGCGTTGACCGTGTACGTCGTCACGACGTCGTCCGCGCTGTCGTTCCCGGAGTTCTTCAACCGGTACGCCGAGCCGTCCGGCGCCACCAGGTCGATCACCAGGTCGCCCCGGTAGGTGTGGGTGATGTCCACGCCCACCGCCAGCGCCGACGGGGCGTTGCCCGTCACGCCGGACACGGTGATCGCGCTCTCCACCGTGCTCAGGTCGGGGATCGTGACGTCGGTCGGGTTCTCGAACCGCGGTCCGGGCGGGGAGCCCGCGCCCGCCAGCGTCCACAGGGCGTAGGCGATGGCGTCGCTGTTGCGGTCCAACGCGGTGACGTCGATGTTCGCCGTCGTGTCGCACGAGCGGTGGTAGCAGCGGTCGAACGCGACACCCGCCGTGCCGCCCCACTTCTGCGCCTGGGCCGAGGTCTTGGTGACCTCCGCGCCGGTGAACGTGCCGCCGACCGGGATGCCCGCCCGCGCGAACGCGGCGTGGTCGGACCGCCCGCCCACCGACGTCAGCTCGGTCGGCACGCTGAACCCGGCCTGGAGCGTCTGCTGGAGCAGCAACGACCCCGTGGGCTGGCCGGAGGCGCTGTAGACGAAGTAGCCCGCGTTCGGCGAGCCGATCATGTCGAAGTTCAGGTACGCCTTGATCCTCGACCGCTCGGTGGTCGGCAGGTTGTTCACGTAGTAGGTCGAGCCGACCAGGCCCAGTTCCTCCGCGCCCCACCAGCCGAACCGGATGTGCTTGCTCGGGGCCAGGCCCTGCCGCGCCACGGTCAGCGCGACCTCCAGCAGGCCCGCCGAGCCGGAGCCGTTGTCGTTGATGCCCGGACCGGCGGTCACGCTGTCCAGGTGGCCGCCCAGCATGAGCACGTCGTTCGGGTCGCCGCCCGGCCAGTCCGCGATCAGGTTGTACCCGGTCGCGCCGCTGGAGGTGAACTGCTGCACGGACGTCTGGTAGCCGGCCGCCTCCAGCTTGGCCTTGAGGTGGTTGACCGAGGCCAGGTAGCCGGGCCGGCCGTGGGCCCGGTTGCCGCCGTTGGCCGTGGCGATGGCCTGCAGGTCGTTGAGGTGCGCCTGGACGTTGGCCACGGGGATGTCGGGCACGGCCAGGGCCGTCGGCGGGGCCGCGGTGGCGGCGGGTGGGCTGAGCAGGGCGGCGGCGAGCAGCAGGGCGCTCGCCACCGGTGTGGTCCTCCGCAAGGACATGGCTGCCTCCGCAGGGTGTTGGGGAAAGCCACGCACGAGCCTGCGTGCTGCGGCACCCCTGCGGTAGCGCCTTTCGTCGTGGCACGTTCGGACGCGGAGCGGGCACGACCGCCCGCCGCGCCGCCCCGCGCCGGCGGGCGGTCAGGACCGTTCGCGCTGCGCCCGGGCCCGCCGCTTGCCCTCGTGCATGGCCTGGACGCGGGCCACCGGGATGGTGTGCCCCTCGGCCACGAGGTCGTCCGGCAGGCGTTGCGGCGCGGGCATCCGGGCGTGCCACGGGTCCTCGTCGCCGAGCAGCGCGGGCGCGGTCCTGACGGTGAAGTCGGCGGGCGTCACGGAGTCGAGGTCGTCCCAGCCCACCGGGAACGACACCGTGGCGCCCGGCCGGATCCGGGGGCTGTACGCGGCGGCGACGGTCGCGCCGTAGGCCCGGGTGGAGTCGAGGAACACCCGCCCGCCCCGGTCCTCCTTGATGAACGCCGTGGTCGCGAGGTCCGGGTCCAGCCGCTCGGCCCGCGCCGCCAACGCCCGGGTCGCGGCGGCCACGTCGTGGTCCGCGCCCTCCACCGGCACGAACACGTGCACGCCCTTGGACCCGCTGGTCTTCACCACGCCGGACAGCCCGTCGTCGGCCAGCGCCCGCCGCACGAGCTTCGCCGCCGCCACCACCACGTCGAACCCCGCGCCCTCCGGCGGGTCCAGGTCGAGCACGAGGTGCGTGGGCCGCTCGAACGCGCCGGCGAGCGCGAGCGTGACGTGGTACTCCACCGCGCGCTGGTTGGCGAACCACAGCAGCGTGCGGCGGTCCTCGCACACCGCGTACCGGATCTCCCGCTTGGACGTCTCCGCCCACAGCGTCACCGAAGGCACCCACGGCGGCGTGTGCTTCGGCAGGTTCTTCTGGGTGAACGGCTCCTGACCGGGGCGCACCCGCACCACCGACAGCGGTCGCCCGGCCAGGCCGGGCAGGATCCGGTCGCGCACCGCGTCGAGGTAGTCGACGAGGTCGCCCTTGGTCGCGTCCGCGCCGTCGAACAACGGCTGGTCGAGGTTGGTCAGCGCCACGCCGTCCCGCTCTTCACCCATCGCACCACCCTTCCCCGTGACGGGGTCGCGGGCAAGCGGGACACGGCCCGCTCCGCGAGGGGGAACGGGCCGTGTCGTCACGGGCGGGCTCAGGCGGGGAGCCGCCAGACCTGGTTGGAGGAGGCGTAGCAGTCCCAGATCTGCAGCCGGGTGCCGTCGGCCGAGCTGGGACCGGTGGCGTCGAGGCACCGGCCCGAGGCGGGGTTGCGCAGGGTGCCGTCCGCGGCGGCCTGCCACTTCTGCGCGCCGGTCCCGTTGCAGTCCCACAGCTGCACGACGGTGCCGTTGGCGGTGCCGGCGCCCGCCACGTCCATGCACTTGCCGAGCGCGCGCAACGAGCCGTCGCCGGCCACGGTCCAGCTCTGCGCGGTGGTGCCGTTGCACGTCCACAGCTGCACGGCGGTGCCGTTGGCCGACGACGCGGAGGCGACGTCGACGCACTTGCCCGCGATGCCGGTGATCGGGCCGGTGCGGCCGGGCGGGGTGGTGCCGCCCATGACGGTGTCGTAGATGGCGCTCACGAGGGAGGTGCCGCCGGTGGTGTCCTGCGACAGCTCCCAGTTCATGACGCCGCCCGCGTTGGCCATGGCCCACTGCGTCTTGCGCTTGATGGTGGGCACGCCGTTGTAGCACTGCTGCGTGCCGCCGACGGTGACGCAGTCGCGGTTGGCGTTGGCCGGGTCCATGGCGACGAGCTGCGCGTAGGTGTAGTAGTTCGGCCGGCTGTAGAACGGCACGCCCAGCACGGCCTTGGCGGCGGGCAGGCCGCGCGACTTCCAGTAGTTCACCGACGCGATGGACCAGTCGTAGTTGGCGTGCGGGCTGCCGCCGTCGTAGGCCATGATGTTGAGCCAGTCGACCTGGCCGAACACGGCGGTCTGGACGCCCTCGGCGGTGCCGCCGCCGGACACGACGGCGGCGGTGAGGAGCTTGCCGCGGCTGTGCATGGCGGTGCTGAGCTGTCCCATGAGGGCGGTGAAGTTGTTCGCCGACGCGCCGGGGTCCGGGTACTCCCAGTCGATGTCGACGCCGTCGAGGTTGTACTGGTTGACCACGCTGACGACGCTGTTGACGAAAGTCGTGCGGCTGCCGGAGTTGGCGGCCAGCGCCTCGAACGCCGAGTCGTTGCCGTCGTTCCAGCCGCCGATGGCGAGGGAGACCCGCACGCCGTTGTTGTGCGCCTGGGTGACCAGCGACGAGAGCTTGCCGGGGTCGGGGACGGCCTGGAGCGTGCCGTTGGCGTTGGGCAGGGCGAACGCGTAGTTGACGTGCGTGAGCTTGCCGAACTGGACGGCGCTGACGCTGCCCGCCCACGACGGCAGGTAGCCCACGCTCTTGAAACCGCCCGGCAGGACGGTGGCCTGTGCCGCCGGGGCGGTGGCGACGGCGACCACGAGGCCGGCCGCCGCGGTGGCGAGGGCGAGGCCCGCGGCGCCCCACCGGGTGCGTGCTGGTGCAGGGGACTGCATGGACGGTGTCCTTTCGCAGGGTGACCACCGCGTCGGTCGCGCGCGGCAGGCGGAGGCGCCACGCGGACGCGAACGCGGTCAGGGAATGGTCGGCAGCCGGGCCCGACCTTACTAGCGCACTTGATTCAAGTCACGATAAAAGTGGCACGGTGATGCGCAGTTTTCGCAGCCGAACCGGGTCGGCGATGACCTCGTAGGCGGAGACGCGGTCGTCCCGGACGACGACGGTGAGCGCGAACCGCAGGCGTCCGCGCGGTGCGACGACGATGCCCACGCGTCCGTCCACCAGAGCCGGTTCCGCGTGCCGGGCGTTCGCGGCGAGGAGCACCGTCTCCGCCGCGACGGCGTGCGCGCCGCGCACCTCCGCGGGCGTGCCGGGCGGCAGGGCGGCGGGGTCCGCGCGGCGCACGGCGTCGGCGTCCAGCACGGCGAGCAGCGCGGCGAAGTCGCCGTCGCGCGCCGCGGCCAGGAACGCCTCCACGACCTGCCGGCGCCCGGTCGCCCCGGCGTCCGGGACCGTCGTCCCGCGCACCTTCCGCCGGGCCCGGCTGGCCAGCTTCTTGCTGGTCGCCGCGCTGCGGCCGACGATGGGCGCGATCCGGTCGAACGGCACGGCGAACGCGTCGTGCAGGACGAACGCGACCCGCTCGGCGGGCGTGAGGGTGTCCAGGACGACCAGCAGCGCCCGCCCGACCGAGTCCAGCAGCACGGCCTCCTCCTCGGGGTCGTCGGGCGCGGCCGCGTCGGGCACCCGGTCGACCGCGACCTCCCGGTGGCGGCGGTGGCGCAGCACGTCGAGGCAGACGCGGGACACCACCGTGCGCGACCAGGCGGCGAGGTTGTCGATCCCGCCCGGGTCCACCCGGCACAGCCGCAACCACGTCTCCTGCACCGCGTCCTCGGCCTCGGGCAGCGAACCCAGCATCCGGAAGGCCACCGCGCGCAGCTGCCCGCGGTGCGCCTCGAACAGGTCGGCCAGCTCGTCGCGCATCGTTCCCCTTCCCTCCTGCCGGGGTGGACGAGCCGGCGGGCCGAAAGGTGACCGCGTCGGCGGAAAAAGTCTTCCCGGACCGGGTGAACTTCCCTATTTCCGAATTTGTTGACCAGCCGTCCCGCAGAGCCCTATAAAGGGCTGGTCCCAGGGGTGAGCCGCGCACCTCCGGCCTTGCGAAGGGGTCAACGGCATGAGGAAGCGCGCGTGGGCGCTGGGCGTCGCGGTGTGCGTCGCGGCGGGCCTGGCCGGTGCCGCCGTGTCACCGGCTCGGGCGGCCGCGGCCCGGCTGTCCGCCACGGTCGGCCAGTCGTCCGTGTGGAGCACGGGGTACGGCGGGCAGGTCGTGCTGACCAACACCGGCGACGCGGAGAGCACCGGCTGGGTGGTCGAGTTCGAGCTGCCGCCGGGGTCCTCGGTGACCAACGCGTGGAACGCGGTGCTCACCCGGGACGGGCAGCGGCACCGGTTCGCCAACGCGGGCTTCAACGGCCGCGTCCGCCCCGGCGGCACGGCGGACTTCGGCTTCACCGTCACCGGCCTCGGCCTGCCGTTCGGCTGCACGGTCGACGGCGCGCCGTGCGCGGGCGGAGGGCCGGCGCCGGACACCTCCGCGCCCACCGCGCCCGCGGGCCTGCGGGTCACGGGCGTGACGGCCGGCTCGGTGTCGTTGGCGTGGCACCCGTCGGCCGACGACGTCGGCGTGACCGACTACGAGGTGCTGCGCGGCACGGCGGTGGTCGCCTCGGCGACGTCCACCGCCGCGACCGTCGGCGGCCTGCTGCCGGACACCGCCTACGCGTTCACCGTCCGGGCGCGGGACGCGGCGCGCAACGCCTCCGCCCCGAGCGCCGCGGTCACGGCGACCACCGCGACCGGCCCGGGCGGGTCCACTGTGGACGTCGCCACGGCGGCGCAGCTCCAGGCGGCCCTGGCCGCCGCCGTGCCGGGGCAGACCATCCGGCTGGCCGCGGGCGTGTACCGGGGCTCGTTCGTCATCACCCGACCGGGCACGGCCGCCGCCCCCGTCACCCTCGCCGGACCGGCGGACGCGGTGCTGGTCAACGACGGGCCCTCGGGGTCGGGCCCGGCCTGCCCCGCGCCGACGCCCGGCTGGGACCCCGGCTACGGGCTGTGGCTGCACGACGCGCCGTACTGGAACCTCGCCGGGTTCACCGTGCGGGAGTCCAAGAAGGGCATCGTCGTGGACAACTCGCACCACACCGTCATCGACCGGGTGACGGTGCACCACGTGGACGAGGAGGCCGTGCACTTCCGGCGCTCCTCGGCCGACGGCGTGCTGCGCGACTCCGCGATCAGCCACACGGGCCTGGCGCAGCCGGGCTACGGCGAGGGGGTCTACCTGGGCTCGGCCGCGTCGAACTGGGACTGCCACGGCAACTCCGGCGGCGTGGACCGCAGCGACCGGGTGCAGGTGCTGGGCAACCGCATCGGACCCGGCGTGACGGCCGAGCACGTCGACGTCAAGGAGGGCACGTCCGGCGGCGTGATCCGCGGCAACGCGTTCGACGGCACGGGCCTCTCGGGGCAGAACTCGGCGGACTCGTGGGTGGACGTGAAGGGCGTCGGCTACCTGATCGAGGGCAACACCGGCACGTTCGCCGCGCCGGGCACGTTCGCCAACGGGTACGAGACCCACAACCCGGTCACCACGCCGGCGTTCGCCAACGGCTGCGGCAACGTGTGGCGGGACAACCGCTCCGACCTCGGCGGCGTGGGCCAGTACGCGATCCGGATCACCTCCACGTCGAAGTGCGCGGGGCTGCCGAACGCGGTGCACGCGTCCAACACGGTGACCCGGGCCGTCGTCGGGCTGACCAACATCGCGGTCACGCCGTGACGGCCGACTCCCGCAACGCGGGAATCGCATTGTGTGATCAGCGGCGGGAATTGCGCGACGGCTTTAGGTTAGCCTCGCCTCAATGATTTCGTGTTGCGGTGCCGGGTGGCCGGTGGCACCGTCCGAGGTGAGCCGAACTGCTGTCCGAAGGAGCGGTCATGACCACCACGGAAATGCCGGCCGTCAGCGAGTGCACGGTCACGGGTTGTTCGTACAACCACGATGGTTGTCACGCTTTCGCGATCACGGTGAACGGCGCGAACGGCGCGGCCGACTGCGGGACGTTCATCCCGCTGGCGCGCAAGGGCGGGCTGCCGAAGGTCGTCGCGCAGGTCGGCGCGTGCTCCCGGACGGACTGCGTCCACAACGCCGAGCTGGAGTGCACGGCGTCCGACGTGCGGGTCGGCCCCGGCCAGGGCAGCCACGCCGCCAACTGCCTCACCTACACCCGCAGGGCGGACGCGACGAGCCCGGCGGTGTCCTGACCCGCGCGGACGACCGCCGGCCGGTCAGCACCCCTCAGAGCTGACCGACCGGCGGGCCGCTGACGGCGGGTCAGCGCCGTCGGCGGTGGTGCCGCACCACCACGAGCGCGGCGGTCACCAGCACCAGGTTCTTCACCACGAACTCGCCCGTGGTGCTCAACAGCAGCGGGTTGCCGTGCTGGAACGCCTGCGCCGGCTGCACCACCAGCACCAGGAACGTGCCCAGCAGGTGCAGCGCCACCAGCGCCGCGACCAACCGCACCCGCACCGCGACGACCAGCGTCGCGCCCGCCAGCACCTCGAACACGCCCACCGCGGGCACGAACCACGAGCCGGGCAGGAACGGCACGGTGGCGGCGACCAGGTCGCGCACCGGCGAGGCGCCGGCGACCTTCAGCGCGCCGAACCACACGAACACCACGCCCAGGGCGATCCGCAGCAGCGGCACGCTCCGGTCCAGCACCGCGTCCGCCAGGCGCGACACCCGGTCGGCGGGCGTCGGCCGCGGTCGGTCGGGCCGGACGTCCGGCGGTCTGGTGAGTTCACTGGTCATCGGTCGGTTCCCCCCATCGTCGGTCTTGCCGGTCAGGCTTCGGTCCGGCGCGCGGCGGTGAGCGAGCGGCCCAGCGAGCGCAGCCGCTCGTCGGTCCGCAGCACCTGCTCGGCGACCACGTCCAGCGCCCGGTCCAGGTGCGGTCGCACGGTCAGCGGCCACTCCACGCCGGCCGCCCGGTCGCGGGCGTCCGCCGTGGCCTCCGGGAACGCCGCGGCCACCGCGTACACCACCGCGCCGAGCACCGCGTCCAGCACCAGCTCCGGCAGCATCGACGTGACCAGGTTCGGCAGGTGGCCCGCCTGCTCGGCGGCGTCGCGCGGCCGCCACGGGTCCAGGTGCGGCCGGACCGCCTCCCACAGGCCCGGGTCGACCGCGCCGACGCCGTACCGCCCGGCCCACTGCAGGGTGTCCGCCCTGGTCACCGTGGCCGCGAGCACCTCCCGGACGTCCGCGCCGATCCGCAGCAGCTCCGCGAGGTCCAGGTCCTCCGGCGACCCCACCAGGGCGGGCCGCAGGTCCATGGCCACCCGGTGGTGCCAGCGCGCCTCCCACACCGCCCGCCACCACATCGCCTCCTGCGTGGCCGGTCGCGCCAGCCACACCGCGATGTTGCGGAAGTAGGACTTGATCTCCTCGTACGCGGCCCGGCCCTCCGCCGACGCGGCGAACCCGACGCTCTTGACCGGGTCGTTCGGCACCGTGGGGTCGCCGACCAGGTTGACGTTGAAGAAGTGGTGCCACGTGGCGTCCACCGACACCCGGCCCACGCCGACCTGGTGGCCGTCGTACGCGCCGATCGCGCCGAACGTGGTCGCGTTCAGCCGGCCCTTGCGCAGGTCGCGCTCGGCGGGCCGGGCGTTGAGCGTGGACCACGCCACGACCTCCGGCGCGAGCCCCGCCGGGTACTCGGTCATCTCGTACCCGGCGAAGGTGAACGACCGGGTCAGGTCGTCCGGCACGTAGCACTCGCCCTCGTGCGGGTGGTCGGGCAGCACGCGGATCGTGCCGCGCGGCCCGCACAGCAGCGGGTGCGGGTACGCCTGGTGCGCCCACTTCGGCGAGTCCGACGTGGCGTACATCCGGGGCGTGATCACCTGCGGCACGTCGTCGGACTGGTCGTTGAACTGGAACATCGGGTCCCGGCCCTCCGACAGCGTGTCGTGGCGGTCCGGGCCGTCGATCGACGGCGCGACCGGCTCCCCGAAGGGGCCGGGCTGCGGCCAGTGCCACTTGCGCATGCTGCGCACCCGCGGCAGGTCGCCGCACATCGAGACGCCCAGGTCCTCGTGGTCGCCGGTGGCGAACACGCCGCCACCGCCGTCCATGAACTCGGCGAGCGCCCGCAGCTCGGTCTGCTCCAGCGGGGGCCGGGGCGCGCGGGCCACGCCGAACAACCAGATCTGGTCGTACTGCGCCAGGTCGTGCCCGTCGAACCGGAAACCCTGCAGGTCGGCGGACAGCGCGGGCAGGTTCTCCTCGCGGTGGGCCTTGGTCACCTCGAACCGGGCCCACGACGAGGTCGGCTGCTCCAGCACGTCCACGAGCGTCGCCAGGCCGAAGTCGGCCCTGTCGAAACCGGCCGTCCCGTCGGCGACCATCAGGATGCGGATCGGGTCGGGCTCGGCGAGGACCGACGTGTTGGCCATGGGTGCTTCCTCTCGGGTCACGGGACCATCCCTTCGATTTCCACCAGCAGGTCCGGGCGGCAGACGTCGACGGTGAAGACCGCCAGGTCGGCGCGCCGGGAGAACTCGTCGCGGCACAGCCGCAGGACGGTGGGCACGTCCTCGGGCCGCTTGACGTAGACCTTGATCGCCCGCAGGTCGTGCAGCGCGTTGCCGCCCTCGATGCCGTGGCGGGCGAGGTTCTCCGCCCCGATCAGGGCGGCGATGTTGGCCAGCGTCACCTGGGTCTGGCGGGCGACGTCGCCGACGCCGACGGTGGCGTGGTCGAGGATGCTGGCCGTGCCGGACACGTACAGCGAGCCGCGACCGCCCTCCGGGGCGAGGTAGGTGGCCCGGGCGAAGCTCGGCGACCTCGGCCCGTACTGCGCCGGGTACTCGTGCGCGGGCACCTGCAACGGGTTCTCCAGGTGCACGGCCCGGTGGGACCGGTGCGCCAGGAAGTAGAACGCGATGCCGCCGCCCAGCGCCCCGATGCCGGTCGACGCCGGCATGGCGTGCCCGCGCTCGTCGAACGCCCGGCCGCGGCCGACGCAGAAGTCCCGGTAGACCTCGGTGCCGAAGGCGTCCAGGTCGGTGATGCCGTCCAGCATGTTCCACATCCGGAACACGTTGCGGTAGCCCAGGCGCTCGACCAGGTCGAACGCCGCCAGGTACGCCCGGCGCGTCGCCTCGCCGCAGTCCACCGACGGGCCGATCCACCCGGCGCAGAACAGCACCTCGTCGTCGTGCGCGTAGAGCAGCCCCCGGTGCTCGCCGACGCGCACCGGCCGGCCCTCGGTGTGCCAGACCTCGACCACCTCGGGCTCGCCCGGCCGCACCATGTGCAGCGGGAGGACCGGTCGGCCGTGCTCCCACCGCGGTGGACCGGCCTGGGCCGAGTAGTGGACGGCCCCCAGCACGGTGTCACCGGCCAGGCCGGCGAAGTCCTCCGCCGTCCGGAACGCGCACGGTGGTGTCGCGATCACGTTGCCACGCAATGTCTTCTCCCCCTCAGGAGTGGGCCGAGCGCCACGCCGCGATCACGGCGAGCGCCTGGTCCGGGTTGAGCCGGGGGTCGCAGAGGCTCGTGTACGGGCCGGTGGGGAACCCGTCCCACCCGCACTCCTCGACCTCGTCCGGCGTGGTTTCCAGGTGCAGGCCGCCGGCCACCCCGCCGGCGACGTGCACGGTCGCCAGGAAGTCCGCGACCTCGCGGACCACCGTGTCGACCAGTCGGGTCTTGCGGCCGTCGGGCGCGACGACCGTGTTGCCGTGCATCGGGTCGCACAGCCAGATCACCGGGTGGCCCGCCGCCCGGACCGCGGCCACCAGGCCCGGCAGCAGCCCGGACACCCGGTCCGCGCCGAGCCGGGCGATCAGCGTCAGCCGGCCGGGCTCGCGGTCCGGGTCCAGCCGCTCGCACAGCGCCAGCAGCTCGTCCCGCCCCAGGCCCGGCCCGACCTTGCAGGCCACCGGGTTGGCGACCGACGCGAGCAGCCGGACGTGCGCGCCGTCCACGGCCCGGGTCCGGTCGCCGACCCACGGCCAGTGCGTGGACGTGAGCAGCGGGACGCCCCGGTCGTCCAAGCGCACCAGCGGCAGCTCGTAGTCCAGGACCAGCGCCTCGTGGCTCGTCCACAGCGCCGGGTGCCGGCGGCGCAGGTGCGCCGCGGCCGACCGCGCCGCGTGGTAGCCCGCGATCAGCCGCGCCGGGTCGGCCTGCCTGGCCCGCGCGTCCGGCTGCGGCGCGTTGACCAGGTCGCCCCGGTACACCGGCAGCTCGACGCCGTCGACCACCTCGGTCGGCCGCGACCGCGGCTTGGCGAACTGCCCGGCCAGCCGGCCGACCCGCACCACCGGGCGGTCACCGCCCAGCGCCCCGGCCAGCCGGTCCACCAGCGCCGCCTTGCGCGACACGGGCCCCGGACCGCACTCGGCGAACGGCTCGGCGCAGTCACCGGCCTGCACCACGAGCCGCCGACCGGCCGCGACCTCGGCCAGCTCGGACCGCAGCGCGGCGACCTCGGCCGCCGTGACGAGGCCCGGCAGCCGCGCCAGGCGGGCGCGGAAGGCCCGCGCCCGGCGGTCGGGCCACGGCGGCTGCTGCGCGGCCGGCAGCGATCCCCAGGCTGCCGCCGCCCACTCGGACGACGCCCTCGCGTCGTTGCGCGGAACGGGTTCCGTGGACACTCTCGGACCTCCGTCGATCAATTTCCCCCGGCTGGTTTCGTGGACAATGGTTCCGATTCGCGCGGGTCTTTTCGTCGGTCCGGGGGAGGATTCACGCGGTCCGCTTTCCCGTGCTGCGTCGCCCGATCGAGGTAAACCGGCAGGGGGATCGTCAAGCTACGACGCCGGGTGGACGATATGTCGCAGAGGGGGTGATCCCATTGTTCGCGACCGCTCGGGAAATGGCGGCGCGTCGAACGCGGGGTCGCGGGACGGGGGAGGAAAAGTGACGGGTTCCAACGTGCCTCTGGTGGTGTCGGTCCAGGCACACGGATTCGAGGAGAAGCCCTGGGAGGGCCACCTGGCCACCGGGGTGCTGGTGGCGCCGGACGAGGTGCTGGTGCCGTCCGCGCCGGCGGAGCTGGCCGAGGCGACCGGGGGGCTCGACCTGCTCCTGCTGCCGCTGCCGCTCGACGAGGGCCGGCGGATCGAGCGGCTGCCCGTCGAGGGCGTGCTGCTGTCCGCCACCCGCGAGGGCGGCGACGAGCGGCTGGCCGTGCTGCGGGTGGGCAACCCGTCGCGGCACGCGCCGCAGGTGCGGCCGTTCCGCGGCACGGACCTGGACGAGGCCGTGCGCGCGCACGACGGCGACCTGTGGGCGGCGCTGGAGGCCGTCGACGCGGTGTCGCCGGGCGTGCGGGACGCGATCACGCCGGACCTGCTGCGGCAGGCGGCCGCGGTCGAGGAGGCGCAGCGCGCGCCCCGCCGCGACGAGCACTCGTTGGCGCCCGGACCGGCGTCGCTGTGCCCGGTCATCAAGGCGTGCATCCTCCCCACGTCATGAGCGGGAGGCGCACCGGGTGGTTGTCCCGGCAGGTCGCGGTCGACGTCGCGCTGGCGGCGTCGACCGCGGCGCTGGACCTCATGCTGTTCTCCACGATCAGCAACGAGAAGTCCGCCGGCGTGGACCACCTGCCGGCCATCGTCGTCACCCTGACCGGCTTCCTGGCCCTGTGCGTGCGGCGCCGGTACCCGGTGCCGGTGTTCGGCGTGGTGTGGGCGTGCGCGGTGCTCGCCGCCCCGGTGAGCGGGATGGACTTCACGCCGACGGCGACGCCGTGCGTCGCGCTGTTCACCGTCGCGCTGCACCGGCCGAGCCGGGTCGCGATCGTCGCGCTGTTCGCGTGCGCGGTGCCCGCGTTGACGTCCGCGCTGCTGGAGGCCCGGTCGCGGACGCACGACGAGGCCGTGGTGGCGATGTACGCCACGCTGGTGTTCAACCTGATGCTCTACGGCTGCGTCTGGGCGGGCGGGCGGTGGGCCAGGCTGAGCCGGCAGCACGCCGACGACCTGGAGTTCCGCCGCCGTGTCGAGGCGCACGAGGCGGTGCTGGGGGAGCGCACCCGGATCGCCCGCGAGCTGCACGACATCGTGGCGCACTCGGTGACCGTGATGGTGCTGCAGGCGGCGGGCGCGCGGCGGGTGCTCGACAGCGACCCGGCGCGGGTGCGCGACGCGCTCGGCCACATCGAGGACGCCGGCGAGCAGGCGATGGGGGAGCTGCGCCGGATGCTGACCGCGCTGCGGCTCAGCGACGACGACGGGACGGCGGACGGCGTGACCGGCCGCCCCCAACCCGGCCTGGCCGACGTGCGGCACCTGGTCGGCACGATCTCGGCGGCGGGCGTGCGGGTGCACACGCGGGTGGAGGGCGAGCCGCGCCGGCTGGCGGCGAGCGTGGACCTCGCCGCGTACCGCGTGGTGCAGGAGGCGTTGACGAACGTGACCAAGCACGTCGGTCCGGGCGCGGAGGTGGACGTGCGGCTGCGGTGGGAGGCGGAGGAGTTGGTCGTGGAGGTCGCGGACAACGGGCGGGGGCGGCGGCCGGAGCGCGCGCTGTCGACCCACCAGGGGCTCGTGGGGCTGCGGGAGCGGCTGGGGATCGTCGGGGGGAGGTTGGCGGCGGTGCCGCAGGCGGCGGGCGGGTTCCGGGTGACGGCCGTGCTGCCGGTCGTCGGCCCGGTGGCGGACGAGACCGTCCGCGAACCCCGGTGATCCGGGTGATGCTGGTGGACGACCAGCCACTGGTTCGGGCGGGGCTCGCGATGCTGCTCGACGCCGAGCCCGACATCGAGGTCGTGGCCGAGGCCGACGAGGGGGCCGGCGCGGTGGCGCGGGCCGTCGAGCTGCACCCCGACGTGGTGCTGATGGACGTGCGGATGCCCGGCGTGGACGGGGTGGAGGCCACGCGGCGGATCATCGACGCCGACCCGGCGGGGGAGGACCACGCCACCAAGATCATCATTCTGACGACGTACCACGTGGACGAAGCCGTGTACGCGGCGCTGCGGGCGGGCGCGTCGGGGTTCCTGCTCAAGGACGCGGTGCCGAGGGAGCTGGTCGACGCGGTGCGCACGGTGGCGTCCGGCGAGGCGTGGCTGGACCCGACCGTCGCGAAAGGACTGATCCGCGAGTTCGCCGCCCGGCCCCGCAACCAGATGCCGACGTCGGCGGAGATGGGGGAGCTGACGGCGCGGGAGCGGGAGGTGCTGGTGCTCGTCGCGCACGGGTTGTCGAACCCGGAGATCGCCGCGCACCTCGTGGTGGGCGAGGCGACGGTGAAGACGCACCTGGGCCGGATCCTGATGAAGCTCGGGCTGCGGGACCGGGCGCAGGCGATCGCGGCGGCGTACCACAGCGGGCTGGTCGCGCCGGGCAGCAGCCCGCCGCCGCCCGCCGGCCGTCCGTCTTGACCGTTACGGTCGGTTCGGCGCGGGTGTCGGGGCGGGGTGGCGCGGTACCGTGGACGGGTGCGCATCCTCCCGCGCCGGGCACACCGCCGTGCCGTGCCGACGAGCGTGATGCTCGACCCGGCCACGGCCGAACTCGTGCGGCTGGGCGCGTTGCTGGAGGTCGTGGTGCAGGCCGTGGCGTTGCAGGCCAGGGCCGAGGCGGTGATCGTGAGCTGCGCGCAGCCCGGCGACACGTCGTGGGAGATCGCGCGCACCGGGCGTGCCGTGGCGGGCCAGTACGGGCGGCTGACCGGCTGGGCGGCGGACCTCGTGTGGCAGACCGACCGCCCCCCGCCGCCGCAGCGGGTCGTGGAACTGCTGCGCTACCACCTGGGCATGCTGGACTGCGCGCTGAAGCTCGCGTTCCCCCGTTACCGCTCGGAGCGCCTGGAACGCCGTCGCCTGGCGATGACGGGCCTGGGCGCACCGGCCCGCGAACTGCGCGACCTGGAAACCACCCTGCGCACCCGAATCACCACCCTGACCACGTGAGTCCTACGTCCAGAACGCGCGTGTCCTACGTTGGGAACGCGTGTGTCCTACGTTGGGAACGCGTGTGTCCTACGTTCGCGTACCCCGAGTTGAACATTCAGGACGACCGGCCTTGTTCCGAATGCTCAACTCGGGTGTTCCGAACGTAGGACACGCGTGACGCGAACGTAGGACTCGCGCGGGTCAGAAGGTGGTGCGGCCGTAGTTGTAGGGGTAGAGGGGGTTGCCGTAGGTGGTGGGGACCGGTTGGCCCGCGTCGATGCGGGCGCGGATCTCGGCACGTTGGGCGGCGGTCGCGCCCAGGTCGTAGGGCAGGTCCCAGTGCTCCACGGCGTCGGCCGGGACGTCCGTGCCGCCCGGACGCAGGACGTCGGACAGGGCACGCGGCAGTTGCCACGGCAGCCTGCCGGTCGGCGTGTAGTCGCCGAACAGGAGCGAGGCCAGGGCCGGACCCATCTCCTCACCGCCGCGGTACGTCACCACGATCGCGCTCGCCAGGTCGTGCCACTCCGTGATCACGTACGGCCGCGGCAGCACCAGGGCCACGACCACCGGGATGCCCTGGCGGTGGAAGTCCTGGATCAGCGCCAGCTGGTCCGGCGGCAGGTACGGCTGCTCCTTCGGCCAGCTCGTCGCGTGCGTGTACGACGTCTCGCCGACCGCCACGATCGCGAGCTTCGGCGACGGCCCCGTGTCCTTGTGCACGTTCACCCCCGCCTGCGCGGCACGGGCGCGGATCGCCTCCAGCATCGTCTGCGACCCGTACTCCTGGTGGAAGTAGCTGGTCCAGATGCAGCACGCGGCCGTGTCGTCGGCCCGCGGCCCGGCCACCACGATGTTGTCGCCCCGGTTCAGCCGCACGGGCAGCACGCCGTTGGTGTTCTTCAACAACGTCATCGCCTCGCGCGACGCCTGGTTCGCCAGCGCCGCGTACTCCGGCTTGTGGAACCGGTACGGGCCGTTGACCGGGTCGCCGTACGGGTTCTCGAAGATCCCGAGCTTGAACTTCAGCCGCAGCACGCGCCGCACCGCGTCGTCGATCCGCGCCGCGGGCACCGCCGAGGTGAACCCGGCGATGGTGAACCCGGGCGCACCGGGGTCCGCCCCGCCCATCACGTCCGACCCGGCATTCGCCGCGCCGACCCACGAGCCCGACGGCAACCAGTCGGTCGTGATCAAGCCGGTGTAGCCGAGGTTCTGCCGCAGGTACGCGAGGATCTTCGCGCTGTCGCCCGCGCCCGGCCCGCCCGGGTCGAGCAGCGAGCTGCCCGCGTACCCCGGCATGATGTTGACCGCGCCCGCCTCCATCGCGGCCCGGAACGGCGCGACGTGGTACTTGATCGTCACGTTGTCGAACACGATCAGCGCCTCGCCGCCCGCGCCCTCGCCCGGCCAGTGCTTCACCGTCGCCAGCACCGACGCCGGGTTCAGCTCCGGCCCGCCCTGCAACCCGGCCACCAGCGCGCGCACCTGGGCCGACGCGACCTCCGAGCTCTCGCCGTTGCCCTCCTGGATGCGCGGGTACAGCACCTTCGTGCCCACCTCGGCCAACGGCCCGAGCACACCGCGCGTGCCGACCTCCAGCTGCTCGCGCCGCTGCATGTCGCCGAGCTTGTAGTCCAGCGGGTAGTTCTTCGCCGCCGCCAATGCGCTCTGCAACGGGAACGTCGTCTTGTACCCGGCGATCGTGTCACCCGCCGACACGAACGGGATGCCGAGCCGCGTCCCGCTCGACCCCAGCAACGCCGCGTGCAGGTCCTGCGCCTCCGCCGGCCCGAAGTGCCACCCCGACCGGGGGAACGCCTGGGCGTTGTAGAACATCTGGTACGCCTTCTCCTCGATCGTCATCCGACCGAGCAGGTCGTTCACCCGCGTCTCCACGGGCTGCCGCCAGTCCTCGTACGGCTCGATCGTGCCGTTCTTGTTCAGGTCACGGCTGCCGTTCACCACCCGCACGCCGTCCGCCACGGTCGTCACCGTCGGCAGGTACAGGCTGAACGTGCGGATGTTCGACGCGCTCGTGGCCCCCGCGCCGTCCACCGCCACCACGAACCACTTGTACGTCCACCGGTCGGTGATGTCCCACGACGGCGTGTAGCTCGTGCCCGTCGGTTCCGCGACCTTGGTGTAGAGGTCGATCAGGTTGCCCGATGCGGTGAAGTCGTAGTCCGTGCGGCTGATGTTCAGCCACACCTGGTAGCGCACCGCACCCGGCACCGCCGCCCACGAGAACACCGGCCGGCGGGTGGTGGTGACCATCGCGTTGTCGGCGGGCGCGGACAGCGCGAACCGGCCGGTCACGGCGGGGGCCTTCGTCGGCGGCGACAACATCGGCGGGGTGCTCGCCGAGGTGTCCACCGTGCCGAACACCTGGAGTTCCCACAGCGACACGCCGTAGCCCGTGGCCCGCGCGGTGGCGAACAACCGCAGGTAACGACCCGTGCCGCTGACCGCGAGGCGTTCCGTGCCGCCCGCGCCGGTGGTGGTCGCGTAGACCTGCGTCCAGCTCACCGCGTCGTTCGACAGCTCGATCCGGTAGCCCTTGGCGTACGCGCCCTCCCAGTTCAGCACGACCTGGTTGACCGTCGCGACGCCGCCGAAGTCCACCCGCAGCCACTGGTCGTCGGCGAACTGGCTGGACCAGCGGGTGGTGGTGCGGCCGTCCAGCGCCGCGGCGGGCGCGTTGCCGCCCTCCCACGTGGAGGCCGTGACCTGCTTGTACTGCGAGATCGGCGTGCCGGACGGGTTGGGGCCGCCGGTGGTGCCGTAGACCTGGAACTCCCACAGCGAGTAGCCGTAGCCGGTGGCGCGGGCCGTGCCGTACACGCGCACGTGCCGACCGGTGCCCGTGACGGCGATGTCCTGGGTCCCGCCGGTGGCGGCGGTCGCGGTGTGGATCGTGCTCCACGTGACGCCGTCGGTGGAGGTCTGGAGCTGGAACGCGGTCGCGTACGCGGCCTCCCAGGTCAGCACCACGCGGTCGAGCGCCGCGGTCGCGCCGAGGTCCACGCTCACCCACTGCGGGTCGGTGAACGCGCTGGACCAGCGGGTGCCCGCGTTGCCGTCGGTGGCGGCGGACGCGGGGGTGCCCGCGTTCTCGACGGAGGAGGCGGTGGTCGGTTTGCCCTGCGACAGCAGGACTCCGGCCGCCCGCGCGTCGGGCGCGGTGGCGGCGAGCTGCCCCGCCACCAGGGCGGCGAGGACGGCGAGCAGGGGCAGGGCCCGGCGGCGTTGCCGGGCGAGCGCTTCGGGCATGGGGCGACTCCAGGCAGGGGGGAGCCGCGGCCGGTGTGCCGCCGGCCGCGGACCGTCGAGGGACTGTCGGGGAACTTCGGAGAGCGCTCTCCCACAGCGAACTTCACCCGCCGTGCCCTCGTCAAGGGCGCGGGCGACCGGTTCTCGCGGCCCCCGCGGCCCCGTTCCGGTCCGGACCTGAGCGCCCGGTCCCGACATCGGCGCACCTCGGGAGGGCGGCCCCGGACCGCTGGTTCAATGTGGACATGACGACACCTCAGGTCGCCAGGCCGTCGATCCTGACCGTGGACGACGACCCGGGCGTGTCCCGGTCCGTGGCGCGCGACCTGCGCCGCAAGTACGGCGAGTCCTACCGGATCGTGCGGGCCGAGTCGGGCGCGCAGGCCCTCGACGCGCTCCGCGAGATCAAGCTGCGCGGCGAGGAGGTCGCCGTGCTGCTGGCCGACTACCGGATGCCGGGCATGAGCGGCATCGAGTTCCTGGAAGCCGCGATGGACCTGTTCCCCGTGGCGCGCCGGGTGCTGCTCACCGCCTACGCCGACACCGACGCGGCGATCCGCGCGATCAACGTCGTGGACCTCGACCACTACCTGCTCAAGCCGTGGGACCCGCCGGAGGAGAAGCTGTACCCGGTGCTGGACGACCTGCTGAGCGCGTGGGCGGCGGCCGACCGCGGCCCGGTGCGGCAGGTCCGGGTCGTGGGGCACCGCTGGTCGTCGCGGTCCTACGAGGTCCGCGACTTCCTGGCCCGCAACTCGGTGCCGTTCCGCTGGCACGCCCTGGACGACGGCGACACCGAGGCGGGCCGGCTGCTCACCGCGTGCGGCGAGGACGGCGCCCGGCTGCCGGTGGTGATCACCCCGGACGGCGAGCCGCTGGTCGAGCCGTCGGACGCGGAGCTGGCCGCGCGGGTCGGCCTGACCACGCGGCCGTCCGCCGACTTCTACGACCTGATCGTGGTCGGCGGCGGTCCGGCGGGCCTGGGCGCGGCCGTCTACGGCGGGTCGGAGGGCCTGCGCACGGTGCTGGTCGAGCGCCGGGCCACCGGCGGCCAGGCGGGCACGAGCAGCCGGATCGAGAACTACCTGGGCTTCCCCGACGGCGTGTCCGGCGAGCAGCTGACCGACCGGGCGCGGCGGCAGGCGGTGAAGTTCGACGTCGAGGTGCTGACCGCGTGCGACGTGGTGGCGCTGGAGGCGCGGGGCGCGGCGCGGGTCGTGCGACTGGACGACGGCACCGAGCTGGCCGCGCACACCGTCATCCTGGCCACCGGCGTGTCCTACCGCCGGCTCGACGCGCCCGGCCTGGGCGCGCTGACCGGCCGGGGCGTGTTCTACGGCGCGGCCACCACCGAGGGGCCCGGCTGCGCGGGGCAGGACGTCTACCTGGTCGGCGGCGCGAACTCGGCGGGCCAGGCGGCGCTGTACTTCGCCGCGCACGCCCGCCGCGTCGTGCTGGTGGTGCGCGGCGACTCCCTGGCCCGGTCGATGTCGCACTACCTGGTCGAACAGCTCGCCCGGGTGGACAACATCGAGGTGCTCACGTGCACCGAGGTCGTCGGCGGCACGGGCGAGCAGCACCTGGAGTCCGTGACGCTGCGCCACAACAAGACCGGCGAGACGACGACCGTGCCGACGTCCTGGCTGTTCGCGTTCATCGGGGCGGCGCCGCACACCGACTGGCTCGCGGGCACGCTGGCCCGCGACGAGCGCGGGTTCGTGCTCGCCGGGCCGGACCTGGTGGTCGACGGCCGCCCGCCGGCGGGCTGGGACCTCGACCGGCCGCCCTACCACCTGGAGACCAGCCTGCCGGGCGTGTTCGTGGCCGGCGACGTGCGCGCGGACTCGGTCAAGCGGGTCGCCTCGGCGGTCGGCGACGGCGCGATGGCCGTGTCCCTGGTCCACCGCTACCTGGAGAAGTCGTGACGGAGAACCTGACGGTGGACGACCTGCGCCGGCTGTTCCTGTTCGAGCACCTGTCCGAGGAGCAGCTCGCCTGGCTCGTCGCGCACGGCCGGGTGGAGACCCACGCCGCGGGCACCCGGGTGCTGCGCGAGGGGCAGCCCGCGACCTGCTTCTACGTGCTGCTGGACGGCACGGTGGCGTTGAGCCGGGTGATCGGCGGCCATCGCGTGGAGACCAACCGCACCGACCACCGGGGCGCGTACTTCGGGGCCACGCAGGCGTACCTGGGCTCGGACGTCGAGGCCAGGACGGTCTACCAGATGACCGCCGACGCGGTGACCGACGTGCGGCTGTACCAGCTGCCGGCGCACGACTTCGGCGCGATGTTCCGCTCGTGGTTCCCGATGGCGATCCACCTGCTGGAGGGCCTGTTCTTCGGCATGCGCAACACCGAGCGGATCGTGAGCCAGCGGGAACGGCTGCTCGCGCTGGGCTCGCTGTCGGCCGGGCTGACCCACGAGCTGAACAACCCGGCCGCCGCCGCGGTGCGGGCCACCGGCGCGTTGCGGGAACGGGTCGCCGGGATGCGGCACAAGCTCGCGCTGCTGGCGAGCGGCTCGCTGGACCCGGCCACGCTGCCGGTGCTGGTGCGGTTGCAGGAGAGCGCGGTCGAGCAGGTCGCGAAGGCGCCGAAGCTCGGCCCGATGGAGACCGCCGACCTGGAGGACGAGGTCGCCGACTGGCTGGACGCGCACGGCGTGGCCGGCGGCTGGGACCTGGCGCCGGTGCTGGTCGCGGGCGGGCTCGACGTGGCGTGGCTGGACCGGGCGGCGGCGCTGTGCCCGCAGACCGCCACCGAGGCCGCGGTGCGCTGGCTGGCCTACACGGTCGAGACCGAGACGTTGATGAACGAGATCGAGGACGCCACCACCAGGGTGTCCGCGCTGGTCGGCGCGGCCAGGCAGTACTCCCAGGTCGACCGGGCGCCGTTCCAGGTCGTGGACGTGCACGAGCTGCTGGACTCCACGCTGGTGATGCTCGGCGGCAAGCTGGGCGACGGCGTGCGCGTGGTCAAGGACTTCGACCGCTCCCTGCCGCCGCTGCCCGCCTACCCGGCCGAGCTGAACCAGGTGTGGACGAACCTGGTCGACAACGCGGTGGCGGCGATGGCGGGCCGCGGCACGCTGACCGTGCGCACGTCCCGCGTCGGCGACGACCTCGTGGTGGAGGTCGGCGACACCGGCACGGGCATCCCGCCGGACGTGAAGGGCCGGATCTTCGAGCCGTTCTTCACCACCAAGGCGGTGGGCGAGGGCACCGGCCTGGGCCTGGACATCTCGTGGCGGATCGTGGTCGAACGCCACCACGGCGACATCCGGGTGGAGTCCGAACCGGGCGACACCCGCTTCCGCGTCCACCTGCCGCTGACCCCGCCGGCCGAGCGCTCCGGAACGGACGCCGGCTAGCCGGGAGTCGCGGGCGGCGCATGCCCTGACCCGGTCGACCGCTCCAGAACGGCCGGGAGTCGTACGCGCGCGGGCGGCGTACTCCTGACCCCGCGCGCTGAGCCTCAGGACGGCCGCGCGTCGTGTGCGCGGGCGGGGCCCAGCGCGCTCAGCTCCAGGACGGCCGGGAAACGTGTGCGCGGGCGGCGCATTGTCCTGCGGCGATCTGGGGAAGTTCTCGAGTTCTTCTTGTCCGTGCGTGCCCGGACCGATACACCCTGTGACAGGGGGTGCGGATGTCGGTCGAGTTCCTGCTGCTCGGTGAGATCCGCGCGCGGGTGGACGGGGTCGAGGTCGACCTGGGCCACGCGCGACAGCGGTGCGTGCTGGCGGCCCTGCTGGTGGAACCCAACCGGCAGCAGAGCCTGGACGTGCTGGTGGACCGGGTGTGGGGCGACCGGCCGCCCCGGCAAGCGCGGAACACGCTGTACGGGTACGTGTACCGCCTGCGGCAGGCGTTCGCGGACGTGCCCGGCGTCGCGATCGACCGCACGCAGGCCGGCTACCTGCTGCCGGTGGACGAGCACGCGGTGGACCTGCACCGCTTCCGCGGTTTGCTCCGGCGGGCGCGGGGCGAGGAGGACCGGGCGGCGCTGGCCTCGGTGGGCGGGGCGCTCGGGCTGTGGCGCGGTCCGGCGCTGGGCGGGCTGCGGGGCGAGTGGGCGGAGGCGGTGCGCCGCACGCTGGAGCAGGAGCGTTGGCAGGCCGTGCTGCACCGCAACGACCTCGCGTTGCGCCTCGGGCGGCACGCCGAGGTGATGGCGGAGCTGACCGCGCTGGCCGAGGAGAACCCGCTGGACGAAAGGCTGGCCGCCCAGGTGGTCGTGGCGCTGCACCGGTCGGGTCGGCAGGCCGACGCGCTGCACCGCTACCAGGTGGTCCGTCGGCGGTTGGCCGAGGAGCTGGGCGCGGACCCGGGGCCGGAGCTGCGCGAGGCGCACCAGCGGGTGCTCGCGGGCGAGCCGACGGTCCGGGAGGAGGAGCGGCGGGAGGCCGTGCCGACGCCGCACGAGCTGCCGGCGGCACCGAGGCTGTTCGTGGGGCGGGCGGACCAGCTCGCCCGGATCGACAAGGCGTTGGTCCCGTCCGGTGGCGCGTCGCCGGTGCTGGCGGTGGTGGGGCCGGCCGGGACGGGCAAGACGGCGTTGGTCCTGCACTGGGCGCACCGCGCCGTCGACCGGTTCCCCGACGGGCAGTTGTACGCCGACCTGCGCGGCTTCGACCCGGACGGGCCTCCGGCGTCCCCCGCGGTGGTGATGGGCCGGTTCCTCGGCGCGTTGGGCGTGCCGCCGGCGTCCGTCCCGGCCGAGGTGGAGGCGCAGGCGGCGCTGTACCGCAGCGTCGTGGCGGGGCGTCGGTTGCTGGTGGTCCTGGACAACGCTCGCGACACCGACCAGGTGCTCCCGCTGCTGCCGGGCAGCGGCACCTGCACCGTGCTGGTCACCAGCCGGCACCGCCTCACCGGCCTGGCCGCCGCGCACGGTGTGCCGACGCTGGAGCTGGACGTGCTGCCCGACCCGGAGGCGCGGGAGCTGTTGGCCGGTCACGTCGGCGCGCAGCGGGTGCACGAGGCGCCCGCCGCCGTCGACGCGCTGCTGGAGTGGTGCGCGGGGCTGCCGCTGGCCGTGGCCATCGTCGGCGCGCACGCCGCCGCGTACCCGGACTTCCCCCTCGGCGCGCTGGTCGCGGAGCTGCGCGAGGCCGACGGCTTGGCCCACGCGGGCGACACCGAGCTGAGCATGAGCCTGCACGCGGTGTTCACGTCGTCCTACCGGGTGCTGCCGCCGCCGGTCGCGCGGGCGTTCGCGGTGCTGGGGGTCGCGCCCGGTCCGGACATCTCCCTGCGGGCCGCGGCCGAGTTGCTGGACCAGCAGCCGCCGGCGGCGCGGCGGCTGCTGGCGCACCTGGAGACCTGGCACCTGCTGCGACAGCACGTGCCGGGCCGCTACCGGATGCACGACCTGGTCCGGCTCTACGCCGCCGAACGGGCACGTGACCGCGCGGACCAGGAGGAGGCGTTGCGGAGGGTCGTACTGCACTACGCCCGTGTCGGACGGGCCGCCGAGGGCGTGCTCTACCCGTACGAGCACCCTCCCGCGCTGGGTGAGCCGGTGCCCGCCGACGGCGTGTTCCCCGACGAGTCGAGCGCGTTGGCGTGGTTGGCGTCGGAGTACGCGTGCCTGATCGCGGCCCAGGAACTGGCCGCGCGGCGCGGGTGGGACCGGGTCGTGTGGCAGTTGGCGTGGTCGCTGGACACGTTCCAGCGGCGCCAGGGCCTCGTCGACGACCAGGTGGCCGTGTGGCGGGCGGCGATGGCCGCCGCCGACCGCACGGGCGATCCCGACGCGCGGGCGTTGGCGTCCTGGAGGCTGGGCGCGGCACTTGCCCGCGGTGTCGACCTGGTCGAGGCGTCCGGCCACCTCGACCGGGCGTTGGCGCTCGGTGGCGCGTCGGGCGACCTGTCCGGACAGGCCAACGCGCACCAGGCCCTGGCGTGGGTGCACGAGCAACGGGGTGACGATGCGGCCGCGCTGGACCACGCCACGCGGGCGTTGGCGATGCTGCGCACGCTCGGCGTCGAGATGCGCGAGGCGCACGCCCTCAACCAGGCCGGGTGGTACGCCGCGAAGCTGCACGACCTGCCGCTGGCGCGGGCGCACTGCACGGCGGCGCTTGACCTGGCCCGCCGCCACGGCGACCTCGACGCCCGTGGGCGCACCCTGGACAGCCTCGGCTACATCGCCCACCTGGCGGGCGACCACGACGAAGCCGCGGCCCACTACGAGCAGGCGCTCGCCGACTTCCAGGAGGTCGGGGCCACCTACGACTACGCCGACACGCTGGAACGCCTGGCCGACAGCCACGCCGCCGCCAACCGCCACGACCAGGCCACCGCCGCCCGCCGCCGCGCCGTCTCGCTGTTCCTGGCCCAACACCGGACCGCCGACGCCGACCGCGTCGCCGCTCTGCTCGGCGACCTGCCCGGCACGCTCGACACCTGACCCCGGCCGGAGCCACGGCGGCGATCCCAGATCCGCCCCAGCTTTCTCCCACGCGCGGGGGCGAAGCTGAGGACCGCCGGAGGCGAGGGGTCTCCGGCAGCGGATCACAGGGGGACAAGCACATGCGAAAACTGCTGCTCGGAGCCGTGCCCGCCAGTGCGGCGCTGCTGCTCGGGCTCGTCGCCGCACCTGCCCACGCGGCGGAGAACCCGTTGTACACCACAGGCGCGAGGGCGTTCGTGAACACCTACTACGGACGGGTCGAGGTGTGCGACACGCGGGCGGACGGCAGGCGGGCCGTGGCGCTGGCCGTCAACGTGACCCAGGGGAGGATCCTCGGCTACCCGGAGGACAAGAACGGCGCCAATGGCTGCACCCCGCAAAGCGGCACGGGACAGGGTGCGGCGCTCGACCGGTTCTGGCACACGCCCAACCGCAACGATGAGATCCGGCTCGAGGTGTGGATCCAGGACGGCGAGGGCGGCGCGCAGGAGAACTTCACCTGGACGACGCTGTACTACTGAACCGCGGGGGTGGCGGTCCGGGGCGGACGCGTCGTCCGACCCGGACCGTTCAGGACGACTGGAGGCGTTGCTGCGCGGAACGGGCGGCCAGGATGGGGAGGAAGCCGTGGACCTTGGCCTGGGCCGCGAGCCGGTGGTAGGCGTCGGTGACGGCGTCGCGCACGACCTGGTAGGCGACGCGGCCCGCCAGGCGGCGGGTCAGTTCCTCGGCGGCCTGGTCCAGTTGGACCTCGACGTTGGCCCGCAGGCGGCGCGGGTCGCGGACCTGGTGCCCTTCGAGCTTCTCGACCATCAGAGCCCTCCCACCACGGGCGGGGGAATCCCCGCCGCCGGCACGTACTCCGAACCGCTGCCGGGATCGACCGTAAGGGTGAACGAGAAGTGACACCAGTCTGGACATCCGATGAATTGCTCATCATCATGCCCGGCGGGACACTCCGACGATCGGGTCATTCCGGACGGCACAGGAGAAGGTTCTCCATCTCCGTGCACGGGCGGTGGCCCGACGCGCGGATGATGTCCTGGCCCACCTGGTTGGTCAGGTAGCGCAGGAAGCTCGCGGGCAGGGCGTCGGCCTGCGGCACGGCGTAGGTGTAGGCGATCTCGGTCTCCCAGAACGGGTAGAGACCGCGATCCACGCCCTCCGTGGTGGCCTCGAAGCCGTTGATGCGCACCGGCACGACCCCCTCCGTCGCGGTCGCCAGGCCGAACTCGCTGTAGCCGAGCGCGCCGGGCGTGGCCGCCACGGTGTCCAGCACCTCCCGCGTGGAGCCCCGCTCGCACCGCACGACGCCGTCCTGCGCGCCGGCGCCCACGGTCCGGCAGTCGACCGAGTTGGCGCCCTGCTGCCACGAGCCCAGCACGTGCTCCTCCAACGCCCGGCGGGTGCCCGAGCCGGTGTTGCGGCCGACCAGGCGCACCGGCACGTCCTTGCCGCCCACGTCGCGCCAGTTGGCGATCCGGCCCGCGTGCAGGTCCCGGATCTGCGCGGTGGTGAGGTCGCCGACCCCGGTGTCGGGGTGGACCACCAGGGTGAACAGCAGCAACGCCACCGGCCGCGGCAGCAGTTGGGGGAAGCCGTCGGGCTTCGCGCCGTCGGAGAACGCCAGCACGTCGGCGTGGGCGGGGCCGTCCCGGTTCAGCCTCTCCAACCCGGCGTTGCTGTTGCTCAGCTCGATCGAGAACTCCGCCTGGGGGCACGTTCTGCGGTACGTGGCGGTGGCCTTGTCCAGGATCGGGCGGAACGCGGTGGAGCCGAGGAGGACCAGCCTCCCGCTCGCGCAGTCCAGCGCCGCGTCGGTCGCGGTGAGCGAGTAGACCTGCTGCCCGACGAGGGCGGCGGTGAGGAACGCGGCCAGCGCGACGCTGCGCGCGGAGGTGCCCGTGCGGTTCTTCGTGGCCCGGAACGTGCCCCCGCTGATGCCGCCGACGACCTTCGGCTCGGGGAACGGCCCGCGGTCGCCGTCGGCGCTCTCCAGGGAGACCAGCACCTTGTAGTGCTCGCCCCGGTTCAGCGGCACCTTGGGCAGCTCGACCAGGCCCACGGTCTGGCCCCCGTCCTCGATGTTGCGGGTCCCCAGCCCGTCGGCCGGCTTGTGCTCGGAGCTGCGCAGCGACAGGTCGAGCGTCGGCGGCGTCAGGTCGGTCAGCGCCATCCCGGTGACCCGCCGGTTCGGGAACCGGATCTCGATGCCGACCGGGTTGTCCGGCATCACCGCGTAGTCGCCGGTGGAGATGGGCGTGCGGCCGTTGTTCTCGATGCGCACCAGGACGTAGGAGCGGTCCTTCTCGACCAGCTCCGGCAGCAGGTCGCCGCTGAACTCCGGGGCGATGAGGTTCGCGACCGTGGTGTCCATCTGGACGCGGTGGCCGAGCCGCTTGCGCCCCACGAACACGAATTCCCACAGGAACGCGAAAAGGGACACCCCGAGTGCGACCACCGTGATGATGAAGTCCCACGGTAAATCGGCCAAAGCCGCCTCCGCGCAGAATCACAACGCCGACACCGTCCAGTGTGTCACGGCGCGGGGCGGTTCTCCGGGTGTTGGAATCATGTTCACCTGCATTTAAGCGCAATTCGGCGAATCGACGCGCCCGGCCCGCGGGCACCCCGGCCGGGGCGGGCGCGCCGTGTAACCCGTCCGGGCGTCGGCGAGGTGAACCGCCGGCGCGCACCGACCACATCGGACCCGTCCGATTCGGACGGCCGGAAACCCGCTGCGCACCGCGACGACGGCCACCCGAGCGGGTTCACACCGTCTGCGGATCCGTTCGGGATCCCGTACGTTGCGGACTAGTCGACGTCCGGCCGGAGGAGCTGCCCGTGGTCCTCGTTCGCGGTGGTGCGGGAACCCGCGGTGAGGGGCGTCCAGGCGTGGACTGGCAGGGCTGGACGGCGTGCGTGACCGCGGCCGCGGGGTTCGCGCTGTGCCTGCTCGGCTGGTCGGCCGGCGGCGGCGGGTTCTCGCTGCCCTGGGCGTCCACCCTGGACCTGCGGCTGGGCTTCGCGCTCGACGGGCTCGCCGTGCTCTACGGGTTGCTCGCCACCGGGGTCGGCGCCCTCGTGTTCGCCTACGGCACCCGCTACCTCACCCTGCACCTGGAGCACGAGCGCCGGTCGGCGGTCGAGCGGTGGCGGTTCTGGCCCTGGATGACGTTGTTCGCCGTGGCCATGGTCGGCCTGGCCACGGCGCAGGACCTCGTGCTGGTGTTCGTCTTCTTCGACCTGACCGCGGTGTGCTCGTACTTCCTCATCGGCTTCGACCGGGCCGAGCGGGCCGCGCGGACGGCGGCGCTGATGGCGTTGCTGGTCACCGTGGTCGCCGCCGTGGCGATGCTGGTGGCCGCCGTGCTGCTCTACGCCGCGCACGGCACGTTCTCGATCCCCGAGCTGCTGGAGCGCGCCGACCCGTCGCCGACGACCACGCTCGCGGCCGCGCTGCTGGCGGTGGCCGCGATCGCCAAGAGCGCGCAGACGCCGCTGCACTTCTGGCTGCCGCGCGCGATGGCCGCGCCGACCCCCGTCTCGGCCTACCTGCACTCGGCGGCGATGGTGGCGGCGGGCGTGCTGGTGATCGGCCGCGTGCACCGGCTGCTGGCCCGCAGCGAGGCGGTGCTGACCGGGCTGGTGGTCGTCGGCGCGGTGTCCATCGTGGTGGGCGGGGTGCTGGCGCTGCGCCAGGACGTGCTCAAGCAGGTCCTCGCCTACTCCACCATCTCCCAGTACGGCTACCTGGTCATGCTGTACGGCATCGGCGGCGCCGAGGGCAACGGCGCGGCCGCGTTCTACGTGGTGGCGCACGCCATGGCCAAGAGCGCCCTGTTCATGACCGCGGGGGCGATCACCATGGCCACCGGCGAGGACCGGCTGTCCCGGCTGGGCGGGCTCGGCCGCCGGGCGCCGGTGCTCGCGACGGCGGCCGGGGTGGCGGCCGCGACGCTGGCCGCGCTGCCGCTGACCATCGGGTTCTTCAAGGACGAACTGCTGTTCACCGCGGCGCTGCGGCACGGCCCGGTGACCGCGGTGCTGGCCGTGGTCGCGGCGACCCTGACCGTGGCCTACATCGGGCGCTTCTGGGCGCGGCTGTTCCTCGGCCCGCCCCGCGGCGGGATCGGCGCGACCTCGCGCCTGCTGGTCGCCCCGGTCGTGTTCCTCGCCGCGCTCTCGGTGTTCGGCGGCCTGGTCACGACGCCGTTCGCGCGGCTGGCCGGCGACGCGGCCGGCGTGTCGACCGGCGGGCCGGTGACCCTGTCCCCCGGCTACCACCTCGACGCCCGCCCGGAGAACCTCATGGCGGTCGCCGCGTGGGTGCTGGGCGGGCTGCTGCTCGTGCTGCCGCGCCTGGTGGACCCGGTGGCGCGGGCGGTGGCCGCGGCGGGGGAGCGGTGGGGTCCGCGCCGGGCCTACGAGGCGGCGCTGCACGGGCTGGACCGCGCGTCGGCCGCGGTGCACGACCGGGAGGTCAGGGACCTGCGCACCAGCATCGCCGCGGTGCTCGTGCCGGCCGGCCTGGTGATCGGCCTGGCGTTCGTCGTCACCCCGACCTCCGGCGCGTACGCGGTCGGGCCGGTCGCGGGGGCGGACTGGCTGATCCTCCCGCTGCTGGCGCTGGTGGTCATCGCGACCGTGGTGATCGCGAACTCCCGCGCCCGGCTCGCCCTGGCGCTGGCCCTGGCCGTGGTCGGCTTCGCGCTGGCCGCGGTGTACGCGCTCGTCGGCGCGCCGGACGTGGCGCTGGTGGCCGTCGTGGTCGAGACCATGCTGACCCTGGTCTTCGTCGCCGCGCTGACCCGCATGCCCCACGAGGCCCCGGACCCCGACGCCACGGCGCCCGCCCGCACCCGCCGCCGGCGCGACGCGGTCGCCGGCGGGGTCGCCGGGCTGGCCGTGCTCGTCTCGGTGTGGGGGTTCCTGTCCCAGCCCGCGCCCGACAGCGTGTCGGCCGAGCACATCCGGCTCACCCCGGTCGCGCACGGCGGCGACGTGGTCACGGTGATCGTCGCCGACTTCCGCGGCCTGGACACCCTGGTCGAGATCACGGTGCTGCTGGTCGCCGTGGTCGGCGTGGCCACCCTGATGCGACGGGGCAGGCTGTGGTGAGCGCGGAGGACGAGGACGGGCCGCCGGACTCGGTGGTCCGGGTCGTCGCCCGGCTGCTGCCCGGCCCGAGCCTGGTCGTCGCCGCCGCCCTGATCGTCAAGGGCTACGTCGAGGTCGGCGACGGGTTCGCCGCCGGGGTGATCGTCGCGCTGGCCATCGCGCTGATCTACGTGGCCTACGGCGCCGAGGGCGCCGAGTCGGCGCTGCCCGTGCTGCGGCACGCGCCCAAGCTCGCCGTCGGCGGCCTGCTCCTCGCGCTCGCCGGCGGGTTCTTCCCCCTCCTGCTCGGCGAGCCGCCGGTCAGCCACCGCCCCGGTCGCGGCGAGCACGTCACCAGGATCGGCACGCTGGAGCTGTTCACCCCGCTGGTGTTCGACCTCGGGGTGTTCGTCCTGGTCGTCGGCGTGCTCACCACGTTGCTGCACCAGCTCGCCCGCCGGCCGCCGGGGGTGGGCAAGCGGTGATCCTCGCCTTCGCCCTGGCCGCGGCCGTCCTGTTCGGCTCCGGCGCCTACCTGCTGCTCAAGCGCGACCTCGTCCGGATGGTCGCGGGCATCATGCTGATCTCGCAGAGCGCCGTCGTCACGATCATCGCCTCGGCGCTGACCCGCGGCGGGGCCGCGATCGCGGTGTCGCCGGGCGACGCGGTGAGCGACCCGCTGCCGCAGGCCCTGGCGCTGACCGCGCTGGTCATCGGGCTGGCCACGGTGGCGCTGCTGCTCGCCCTCGTGCACCGCGCGGTCGTGGTCTTCCGGACCGCCGAGCAGGACGAGCTGGCCGCGACCGAGGCCGAGCACGAGGCGAGCCTGGAGCGGCAGCGGCAGGCCGACCGCGAGGAGACCGAGGGCGACGACCGGGACGACGAACCGCGGCCCGAGGCCGGGCGGGTGACGCCCTGATGCTGCTCTCGACCGCCCTCCTCGTGCCCTGGGTGACCGGCGCGGTCCTCGTCGCGCTCGACGGGCGCCGGCGGGTCGTCGCCTGGCTCGCCGTCGCGTCGCTCGCCGCCACGCTGGCCGTGCTGGGCGTGCTCGCCGCCGACGTGTTCACCGGCGCCGCGCGCGAGGTCGTGACCGGCGGCTGGCCCGTCGGCGTGGGGATCGTGCTGCGGGCCGACGCCCTGGGTGTGGCCTTCGCGCTGCTGTCGGTGCTCGTGCTGCTCGCCGCGGCCGTCCACGAGGCGGTGGGCGGGGTCCGGTCGCGAACCCTGCCCGGCCTGGTCGTGCTGCTCGGCGCCGGGCTGACCGGCCTGTTCGTCACCGCCGACGTGTTCTCGTTCTACGTCTTCTTCGAGCTGGCGATGACCGCGTCGTACGCGCTGAGCGCCTACGGCGGCAAGCGGCGGCAGCTGCGGTCGGCGCTGGTGTTCACCGCGGTCAACCTGCTGGGGTCGTTCATCTTCCTGCTGTCCGTGGCCGGCGCCTACCGGGTGACCGGCGCGCTGGCGATGGAACAGGTGGCCGCGCGCATGCTCGCCGTCGACCCCAACGCGGCGGTGCTGATCGCGGCCGGGTTCTTCATCGCGTTCAGCGTCAAGCTCGGCCTGTTCCCGTTCCACTTCTGGCTGCCCACCGTCTACGCCGGCGCCCGGCCCGCGGTCGCCGCCGTGCTCAGCGGCGCGGTGGCGAACATCGGCGCGTACGGCCTGCTGCGCTTCGGCGTGGACCTGTTCCCCGAGCAGTTGCGGCTCGCCGGCGTCGCGCTGGTCGTGCTGGGCGCGGCGTCGATCGTCTACGGCGGCGTGCTGGCGGTCTCCCGCGGCGACGCGGCCGAGATGCTGGCCTACTCCGCGATCGGCCAGGTCGGGTACGTGCTGGTGGCGCTCGGCGTGGGCGGACCGGTCGGGCTCATGGCGGCGGTGCTCTACAGCGTGATCAACTCCCTGAACAAGGCGCTGCTGTTCCTGGCCGCGGGCGTGCGGGGCGCGCTGGTCGCGGGCGCGTTCGCGGTCGGCGCGCTCAGCGTCGCGGGCGTGCCGCCGGCCGCGGGGTTCATCGGCAAGCTGGAGCTGTTCCGCACCGGGATCGTGGCCGGCAGCGCCGCCCTCGTGGTGCTGCTCCTGGTCGGCAGCGCGCTGTCCCTGGTCTACATGTTCCAGGTCTACCAACGCCGCTTCTGGCGGCCGGACCCGCAGGCGACCGGCGCGCCGAGCCCGCTGCCGCAGCGGCTGCTCGCCGCGGCGCTGGCGCTGCTGGTGCTCGTCACCGGGCTGTGGCCCGAGCCGCTGCTCCTGATCGGCAGCCACGCGGTCGACGCGCTGCTGGCCGCGCACCCCGAATGACCAGGGAGGTCGGAATGCCCGCACTGCTGCTCCGCGTCGTCGTGCTCACCGCCGTCTACCTGCTGGCATTGACGAGCCTGCGCCCCGGGGACGTCCTCGTCGGGCTCCTCCTGTCGACGGTGATCGTGGTCGCGGCCCGGCGGGTCCGGCCGGCGCAGCCACCGCCGCCGCTGGGCCGCCGGCTCGCGGGCGTGCCGGCGCTGCTCGGCGGGACGCTGGTCGACCTGGTGGTGGGCACCTGGCAGACCGCCGTCGCCCTCGTCGGCCGCGGCCCGGCCGAGGGCGGGCTCGTGGAGATCCCGATACCGCCGGGCGCGCCGGCCTCCGCGGCGGCCTGGGGCGTGCGCGTCGGCTTCGTGCCCGACACCGTCGTCGTGGAGGTGGACGAGCACCGCGGCCGGATGCTGCTGCACGTCCTCGACGCGCGCGACCCGGAGGCAGTGATCGCCGCCCAGCTCGACTCCTACCGGCGGCGCCAGCGCCGCGTCTTCCCGTGACCGCCATGCCCGCCGTCGTCGTCATCACCGCCCTCTTCTGGGTGACGCTGCTGCTGGTCGCCGGCGGCATCGCGCTGGTGCGCGCCCGCGACGTCCTCCAACGGGTCGTCGCGCTGGACCTCCTCGCGGTCGCCGTCATCGCGCTGCTGGCCCTGCTGTGCTACCTGCGGGGACAGGCGTACTACTTCGACGCCGCGGTGGCGCTGGCCCTGCTGTCGTTCGTCGCCACCGTGGCGACGGCCCGCTACCTCGACTCGGGGAGCCCGTTCGGATGATCTCGATCCTGCTCGACGTGCTCGGCGGCGCGCTGCTCCTGCTCGGCCTGGTCCTGCTCACGGTCAGCCTGGTCGGCGTCCTGCGCCGCACCGACACCTACGTGCAACTGCACGCCCAGGGCCTGACCACGGGACCGGGCGTGATCGCGATCCTGGCGTCCTCGATCGCGACCGAGGACGCCACGATCATCACCTTCGCCGTGCTGGCGATCGCGTTCATCGCGCTCACCTCCCCGGTGGCGAGCCACGCGATCGCCCGCGCCGCCCACCGCCGCGGCCGGCGGCCCGACGGCGAGGGCTGAGCGGTGCGCCGGGTCCTGGTGGCGACGGACTTCTCCGAGGGCTCCCGCGCGGCGTTGCGGCGCGCGTTCGCGATCGCCGGACGCCACGGCGTGGACGTCACGGTCGTGCACGCCGCGCCGCCCGGGTTGGGCGTCGAGCTGGTGGAGGCGGCGTCCCGGGCGCTGCGGGACCTGGTGCGGGACGCCGCGGTGCCGGTGGAGGCGGTCGTGGCCACCGGGTCGGTCGGCCCGGAGGTCGTGGCGGAGGCGGAGCGCCGCGAGGCGGGGCTGGTCGTGGTGGGCGCACGCGGCGCGCACCGGCCGCGGGACCTCTTCCCGGGTTCCACCGCCGAGCAGGTGGTGGAGCTGAGCCCGGTCCCGGTGCTCGTCGTCAAGCGCGCCGGCGGTTCGGCGTACTCGTCGGCGCTGTGCGCGGTGGACGCGACGAGCCGGTCGTTCCGGGCCGCGCGGTCGGGGATCGCGCTGACCCGCGGCACGCCCTACCTGCTGCTGCACGGCGTCACCGTGCTGGGGGAGAACCTGCTGCGGCTCACCGGCGCGGACGACCGCGCGATCCGCGAGCTGCGTCGCGGGCAGCTCGCGGTGGCGCGGCCGGAGGTCGAGCGGTTGGCCGCCGGGCTCACGCCCGCGCCCGCCGAGGTCCTGGTCGAAGCCGGGCGGCCCGAGGACCTCGTCCCGGACCTCGCGGACCGCCGCGGCGCGGACCTGGTCGTCGTGGGCGTCGAGCGCGGATCGGGGCTGCGGCACGCGCTCATCGGCAGCGTGAGCCGCCACGCGCTGCGCGAAGCGCCGTGCGATGTGCTCGTCGTTCCGCTCACGTGAGATTCCCTTTCGGCGTCCGCGCGCATTACCCGAAAAGCACTCGATCACCCAGCGCAATACCCGATGGTGTGATGCCTTTCGGTGGTCGACCGCGGATAGGCTGGCGGCCGTCGCCGGGGGGTCCGCAAAGGCAAGTCCGGCCTTCGCACACCGCGCCACCATCACGGGGAGGGGAACTGGCGTGGGTTTCAGCCGCTTGTCCCGATCACAGCGGATCATCGCCATCGTCGGCGCCTGCGCGCTGGTGGCCGTGGTCGCGGCATTCGCCCTGCACCGCGGTCTGCGGTCCGATCCGCTCGTCGCGGAAGCCCGAGGTCAGGCGGACGTGCCCGTCGTGCGCGGCACGACGGGCACGCATTCGCCGACCCCGGAGCCCCCCGCGTTCGATTCGCCCGACGCGTCGTCATCCGCGTTCACGCCGTCCCCCGGGTTCACGTCGACCGGCGCGCCGACACCCCTGTCCGCGGTGATGTCCACGACGACCGGCACGTCGTCGTCCGGACCGCCGCCCGTTTCGAAGACGACGCAGCGCCCGTCCGGTTCGAAAATCATCACGTGGATCGAGTCGTTCACCCCGGCGGGCGGTGGCGGCAACACCACCACCGTCGTGTACTACGAAATCGCCAACGGCCGGTGCGCGGACGCGCTGGCGAGCGCGCCGGACTTCCCCGAGCCCGTGTCGTCGGTGTTCGCCGGGGCCGCGGCCGCCTGCCTGGCCGCGTTCCACGGCCGCGCCGACCTGTGGCCGACCGCCTACGCCCGCCTCGACGCGGTCTCCGGGGCCACCGGGCAGTTCGAGTGCTACGTGCGGGACCTGTACCGGATGCTGCTCGACGTCGTGACGGCCCACCGCCAGGACCCCGGAGCCGTGTTCGGCAGGCAGCGGCCCGCCACCGGGACGGCGTCCACGAGCTGCCCGGTCGTCCTGGCCGTCGAACCGCACCACGGGCCGGCGAGCGGCCGGGAGGTCCGCCTCGTCGGCCGGAACCTCGGGCCCGTCGTGAAGGTCTACCTCACCGGGGAGAACGTGTGGACGGTCATCGACGACGTGCGCACCGTCGACGGCCGTGAGGCGACCGTGCTGCTGACGTTGTCCGAACCCGGATCGGGTGCGAGCACCCGCGTCGGGGTCAAGGTCTCGTCCTGGCCGTTCGAGCCCGTGGCGGAGTACACCTTCGACGAGGAGACCGCGGGTCGTGCGAGTTCGCCCCACCCGACCGGGTGAGGTCAGGCGGCTGTCCTCCCTCCGCGCCCCCGCCGCCGCACCGCGGCCCGCCGGCGCCTCCGTCCTGCACGCCGTGGCCGTCGTCGGGTCGCCCGTCGCCCTGGCGACCTCGCTGATGGTCTACTACGGCTGGGTCCGCACGAGGGCGAAGGCCGAGAAGCTCGGCTACGACTCGGCGCTGCTCGACTTCTCCGTGCAGGACTACCTCCTGCGCAGCGTCGACGTGCTGTTCGTGCCGCTGACCCTGCTCGTGCTGATCGCCCTCGGGCTGCACTGGGCGCACCACCGGGTCGTCCTGCCGGCCGTGCGACGCCGCCGGCTCGGGACCGCGCTGCCGCGCGTGCTCACCGGGACGGCGCTGCTCCTCGGCCTCGGCCTGGTCGTGCTCACCGCCCTGTGGCCGCAGACCGGCGGCACGTGGTTCCCGTACGTGCTCACGGTCGCGTTGTCGAGCGCCGTCTACGCCGACGTGCTGCGCCGCCACGCGGGCGACCGGCGGGGCACGCCGAGCCTGCGCGTCCTGCTCCTGCTGGCCCTGGGCCTCACGGTGTTCTGGGACACCGAACGCATCGCCACGGCCGTCGGCGAGGGCCAGGCGGACAACATCGCCGCCGACCCGGACCAGCTCGTCGCGGTCACCGTGCACAGCGCGAAGCGGCTCGCGACGAACCTGCCCGGGGTCGTGGAGACGCCCGTGACCGCGCCGGGCGCGCACGTCAAGTTCCGCTACGACGGGCTGCGCCTGGTGCAGCGCTCCGGCGCCCGGTACTTCCTCGTGGGCGCCGGCTGGGATCCCGCGCACCGCCGGGTGATGCTGTTGAAGGAGACCGACGACATCCACCTCGAGTTCTCCCGCTGACCCCGGCCGCCGCGGTCGGGGTCAGTCGAGGGCCAGCGGGTCGTCGGGGAACGGCAGGTTCCACGTGTTCCGCTGGTCGGTGAACAGCCCCTCCGGGGGCAGGTCGACCGGCAGCGGCTCGTCCGACCGGTGGCCGTCGACGCAGCGGGCGAACGGCCCGGTGACCGGGTCCATCAGGGCGCGCAGGTGGGGGTCCGCGTAGTGCGTCCACCAGTTCGCCATCCCCAGCGCCGGGTCGAAGCGCAGGCTCTCCCACGCGCGCCACACCGAGTCCAGCCGGGAGAGCGCATGCGCGTGCCGGAACCAGCTCGGGCACCACACCAGCCGCGACTCCGGTGTCGGGCGGGGGATCAGGTAGATCAGCCGGTCGGTGACGAACTCGGCCACGTGGGGGTAGAACAGCTCCGCCGGGCGACCGACGCGCTCCTCGTCCTGCCGGATGTCCTCCGCCGACTCGTCGCGCTCCTCGACGCCCCGTGGTGGTGTGGTCATGGCGTCATGCTCCTCTCCTCCACCGCGCCTCGGCGGCCTCGGCGTGCCGGCCGAGTTGCGTCAGGACCGTGACGAGCGTGCCGACGGCCTCTTCCAGGGCGGCCTGGTGCTCGTGGGGGTTGCGGTCGACCAGCCGCCGGTTGAGGCGGGCCGCCCGCCGCGCCGGTTCGAGCGCGCGCAGCACCAGGCGGATGTCGTGCCGACCGCACAGGCTCAAGGTCCGCGCCAACCGGACGTTGACGAGCGCGACCTGGGCCGGCGTCCGGTCGGGCCGGCTCACCAGCACCCGGCCCAGCTCCTCCGCGTCGAGCACGGCGCGCCGGGCGGCGGCCGGGTCGCCCGCCATCACCAGCCCCCGGGACAGCCCCAGGAGGGCGAAGTACAAGGACCAGCGGTGCCCCTCGGGGTCGGCGACCGACAGCCGGCGCAGGAGCCGCACCCCCTGCTCGGCGACCTGCACGGCCTCGGTGAAGCGGCTGGTCAGCAGCAGCGCGCCGACCAGGTCCGCGCGGATCCGGGCCAGGAGCCGGTCCTGCTCGACGGTCCGGGACGGCAGCTCGGCGAGCAGGTCGTGGGCCTCCCGCAGCGTGACGACCGCCCGCTCGCCCGTCGACCAGCGCACGCCGTAGCTGGCGCCGAGTTCGTGCAGGCACCACGCGAGCTTCTCCCGTCCCTGCGCGTCGGCACGGGCCAGGTGCCGGTAGATCGGCAGGGCGTGCCGCAGCACGATGCGTTCCGGGATCCGCTGGCCCCTGCTCCGGTACAGGTCGGCGAGGTCGCGAAGCGATTCGGCGTACCCCTCCGCGTACAGGCTCGGCGCGTACTCGCTGAGGCGACGCCGGACCGCGCCCGCCTCCACCACGGTCCTGAGCGCGTCGTCGGTGCGGCCCAGTGCCGCGTAGGACTGCGCCAGCGCCAGGGCGGTGGCCGACTGGTGGCGCAGGTGGCTCGCGCTGAGCGGGACCACGGCGTTCGCGTAGAGGGCCAGGGTCTCCGTGAAGCGCTCCACCGCCGCCCGGTGGTCGCCCTCGTACGCCTCGAACCACCCGAGCGTGTAGATCGACTGGGCGAGCCTGGGCACCTCCAGCCCGTACGGGTCGTCGGCCAGGGTGCGGCGGTGCTCGACGGCCTCCTCGATCGCCTCCCGCGCGGCCGCGTGCCGCCCCAGGTCGAACAGGTCCAACGCGAGGTTGTGCAGGAGGGTGCCCAGCTCGGGCAGGTGGACCTCGGGGAGGTCGGCGGCGAGCGGGCGCACCAGGGCGATCGCCTCGTGCTCCAACGCCATCGCCTCGCCGGGCGAGTCCGCGCCGACCTCGACCGCCAGGCCGAGCAGGGCGTTCGCCAGGTCGCCGGCGTAGGCGTCGTGGTTCTCCTCGGCCAGCCGGCGGACCGTCGCGACCGCCTCCTCGCTCGGCGACAGGCCCGTCGGCGGCCGCTGGAACCGCCAGAGGTTCGTGGCCCGCTGCTCCAACGCGTCGGTGAGCAGCAGCGGGTCGAGGTCCGGGTACCGCTCCACGAGGTCGCGGGCCCGGCGGACGGCCTCGTCGGTGTACTCGTCGGACCTGGCGACCTGGTCGAAGCCGATCGTCTGCGGGTCGAGCAGCCACACCACCCGCGCCTGGCCGATGAGCGCCCGCACCAGCCCCCGCTCGCCTTTGCCGGCGTCGTCGCCGTCCTCCGCGGTCAGCGCCCGGAACAGGCCGAGCGCCTGCTCGCCGACGCGGTAGGCGTCGCCGAACCGCCCGGTGCCGCGCAACGCCTGCGACAGCACCCGCAGCGACTCGGCCCACTCCGTGCGGTGGGTCGGGGCCTCGTGCCCGCGCGCCAACCCCTCGCGGATCGCCACCGCCTCGGTCGCCGCGGTCACGGCCTCGGCGCGGTGGCCGACCGCGAGGTGCCGCTCGGCCAGGTTGTGCAGCGCCCACGCCCGGTCGCGCAGCGCGGACCGGTCCCCGTCGGTGGCGTGGCAGAGCCGGGTCAGCTCGTGGGCCACGTCGAGCGCGTAGTCCCGCAGCACGTGGGACTGCGCGGGCAACGCGTCCGAGTGCGCCCGCAGCAGCGCGGCGGTCAGCGGCACGTGGTCGGGGACCTCGCGCAGCGCGGCGCGCAGCCGGGCGATGACCTCCCGCGCGTCGTCCGCGCGTCCCTCGTTGGCGTGGGCGACGGCCGCGCGGGCGAGCACGGTGAGCGTCTGGAGCCGCTGGTGGTCCGGGGCCTCGGCGAAGTGCCGCCGGAACAGGCTCGCGTGGCGGACCACCTGCCGGGCGGCGTGGAACTCGCCGAGGCGGTCCGGTTCCAGGCGGCCCCAGTACTGGCCGTCGGGCGGCGGGTACAGGTCGCGCAGCCAGCCGGCGACGTCCCGGGCCACCCACTGCGGCTCGTGGGGCAGCACCCGGGTGATGGTCCGGTGCGCCTCGTCCTCGTCCAGCGCGGGGCACAGCACGGCCGTGGCCACCGCCTGTTCGAGCAGCCCCGCGTCCAGCTCCCCGGCGCGCCGCCCTTCGGCGGTGTCCACCCAGTAGCCGCGCTCGTGCTCCTCCAGCAGTTCGGCCTCCAGCGGCCGCCGGTCCTCGCCACGCGCCTGGCGCAGCAAGGCGACCAGGGCCGCCATCTGGACCGTCAACGCCGTCTCCGCGCCCGACCGGGAGCGGGTCACCGGGAGGGTGTCCGCGAGGCCGAGCCAGTCGACGTCCGGCCGGCCCAGGCCGTCCGCCAGGCGGCGGGCGAACCCCCGGGCCGCGGCCCGGAACACGCGCTCCCGGTCCTCGGGGCCGGCGCCGAGCGCGTGCAGCTTGACCTCGGGCAGCGTGCCGGTCGCCTTGGTCGTCCACGAGCCGAGCGAGCGGGCGAGCAGCAGCAGCCGCACCGGGTGGGTGGCGCGCCTGGTCTGCCGCCACAGCGTCCTGACCAGCTCGGGCCGTGACTCGGCGTAGTCCACGACCAGCAGCAGCGGGTGCCGGACCGCCCGGACCACGCCCACGTCACCCGGCTCGCCGTGCACCGACCCGGTCACCCAGCCGCGCTCGCGCAGCCGTGCCGCGAGCTGCCGGGCCACCCTGGTCTTGCCCTGGCCGCCCGGTCCGGTGAGGACGCGCGCGGAGGGCGGGCCGTCCGCCAGGCACCACCGTTCCAGGTCGTCCAGCACCTCTTCGCGGCCGAGGAACGGCACCACCTCGGCGTCCGCCCGCAGCAGCATCGCGGGCGAGTGCACCTCGGTGGGCGTCGCCGGTTCCAGCAGGTCGGCCAGCTCCACCGGTTCGAGCCGGGGGTCGACGCCGCCCGCCGCCCGGACCGCGGCGCGGAACCCGTCGTCGGCCAGCAGGTCCTCGGCGCGGGTGGCCGTCAGCCGGGTGCCGTGGCGCGGCCCGCGGTCCTCCTTCACCACGCCGAGCAGCAGGTCCGAGCCCTCCAGGAAGACGGCCGCGCCCGACATGCCCGACCACGGCGTGCCGGTGTCCTCCTCGCGGCCGAACGGGCTGTGCGGGTCGAGGATCTCCAGGACGGGGTGGGGGCGCGGTCGGACCGTGCCCAGCACCTCCTCGGGGGCGCGGCCGTCGTCCTGTCGCTGCTGGCGGGGGAAGCCCATGGCGGCGACCGGCACGGAACTCCCGGCCGTCACGCACCGGCCCCACCGCTGGACGCGGCGGCTGAGGTGCCCCCGCAGCGTCGCGGGCGGCGACCAGGCGGGGTCGGTGATCTCGACCAGGGCCGCGTCCAGCGCCCGGCCGCCGTCCCACCGCACGGCCGCCGCGAACCGCGCGGGCGATGCCGGCCGGGAGACGGCGACCGCCGTGTCCGGCCCGAGCACGTGCGAGGCGGTCAGGACGAGCCGGGGCGTGACGAGGTACCCGCTGCCGAACCGCGCGCCGTGCACCTTGACGACCTGGTCGTGCTCCATCGGGGCGGGTTACTCGCGGTCGTCGCCCACGGCCACGTCCCCGCCGTCGCGGTGCTGCGGGTTGAGCCGCAGCGTCAGCCGCTGGGTGGACCGCGTGGTGCGCTCCCGCCGGGCGTCCGCCTCCACGACACCGAACTTCAGCGCCCCGCCGCCGTTCTTCGCCCGGACCAGCTCGATCTCGAACTCGGCGGTGATCTCGCCCAGCACGAACCGCAGCGGCGAGTCCTTGCCGCGCCGCTGGGCCTGGGAGAGCTGGTCCCGCAACACGTCGATGGCGTCCGCCAGGTCCAACCAGTCTTCGTCGTGCTCGCCAGACGCCATGCTCACCCTCCGTCACACTTCATTGCCGCTGCGCATGGTAGCCGCGCGCACGCCGCACCGGAGCCGAAGTCGCGGAAGTGGGGTGAGTTGTCCTTTTCGGTCAGCAGGCCGCGCGGAGGATCGCGCCGCTGGTGCCGGCCAGGGACACCCGGTCGACCGTCGTGCCCCGCTCCGTGAGGTGGGAACCGCCCAGCGGCACGTCCACCGCCTTGGTGTCGGTGCGGTTGGCGTTGACCACGACCGTGCCGCAGGAGAACTCGCGGAGGAAGATGTTCGCGCCGACGGACTTGTAGGGACCGGTCGGGGCGCCGAGGTCCCAGTCGTACTCGGCCCGCCACGGCCGGGGGTCGCCGTAGCCGTCGGTCTGGTCGATGCTCGCGATCGCGGCCTTGTCGCCGGCGGCGAGCAGGTAGCTGGCCAGCGCGAACCGGTAGGGCCGGTCCGCGCCGTCGCTGTGGTGCGGCTGCACCCAGGTGATCTTGCCGCGCGCCTCGTTGGAGGTGATCTGGGCGACCTGCCTGCTCCAGCCCTCGGGGTATTCGGAGAGCAGGTCGTTGTCGTTGAAGGTGAGCCACCACTCGTCGAAGCCGCCGTCGAGGTGTTCGGTGTAGGCGTCCCACGCGCCGGCGTGCAGTCGCGCGTTGGACAGGTTCGCGACCGTCTTCAACCCGGCCGCGACGAAATCGTCCCGGGTGTTGGCCAGCATCGACTTGTAGGCGTCCTGCAACGCCGCGTCGGTCGGGTACTTCGCCGGGCACACGCCCTGGTGGTAGGCATCGCACGGGAACAGGGCGTTGTCCATGAACACGCCGTCGAATCCCGCCTTGGTGCTGCTCTGGACCACGTTGGCCGCCCACGCGTCCTGGTAGGCGGTGTTGCCGACGTCCATCTGCCAGTGCCCGGAATAGCCGCCGTACTCGAACCGGCGGCCGTTCGGGTCGAGCAGGAACCACTCCGGGTGGTCCTTCTGCGCCTGGCAATACCCGACACCGGTCGGCAACTGCGCGTCGTCCACCCCGTTACGGCACGCGTACGACCGCGTGGAGGAGAGGTCTTTGTAGACGAACACCTGGACGGCCGGGTTCGCCGCCTTCAACTTCGGGATCAACCCGCCTTCCCAGGCGTTCAGCACGATGTACGCACGGCGGCGCGCCTCGGTGGCCAGCACCTCGTCGGACACCGGCGTGCTGTTCATGTGCAGCCAGAAGGACTGGACGGTGCCACCTCCCGGCGGGGCGGGCTGCTCGACGGCGTTGGCCGGCGTGACCAGCGCCGCCATCAGGGCGCAGGCGACGACGGGTAGCAGTATGCGGCCTCGGCCTCGGCGCGCAAGCCGACGTCGGGTGCGGTCGTGGCGATCGGGCAGGGACATGCCGGACTCCCGGTTTTGCGGCAGGCGTCATCCGCTGTCGGACACGACGAATGAATGGGCGCGACAGGAATGCGTGAGCCCACGCTCGTATCGTTGGCGCGAACCTCGCCTACCCGCTGGTAGGCGATAGCGCGACCGCAGTAAAACCGCTGCTCTCCGGCCAAGTCAAGTAACGCACGCCACATCACGCGTGAATCGGCCGTCTCTATTGGCGCGGCTGTTCCGTCAACTGTTTAACGATCACGGAAGTCCGGGGTGCATCCGAGATCGATAGTTCGCACTGTGGTGATTCGACTACAGAGTGTTGAAGTCGCGCATGGCCGCCTGCTGAGCGTTCTGTCACCGACATCTGGTGGTGCGTCCAGACGCGCCCATGACGTCGGCGTGATCGAGGATCTGTTCTATCGATCCGGCGGCGCAGGACCGAGATCAACGTTGTCGGAGGCTGACGATGTCGATTACGGCCTGCGTTGTCGCCTGTGCAGGCTGAAGATCGAATCGTTGTATTCTCTCGTCAGGTCAGGTAGTTCTGGCTGCGGGCCAGTCGCCTCCTCCGGTCCATTGGCCGGTGATGAGCCAGATTTCGTAGTAATAGAACCATTCGCTGGTCCACGGCAGGATGGTGTCGGCGATGGGCATGTCGGATTCCCATTCGCCGCGCTGGTGCAGGCACAGCGTGTCGTCGTGGTTGACGTGTGGCAGTCGTGTGGCACCGGGGTGTAGGGGCAGGGCCGGTGCGAGGACTTCGACCTTCGGTGCGCGGGGTGGTTGTTGTGTGATCTTGACGGTGTAGCGGCGTGAGATGGGCGTGGGTTGCAGGTCCACGATGCAGGTCAGTACACCTGCGCGGATGCGGCACCGGCAGTCGGCGACTGCCCGCCGCAGACCGAGGGCTTTTTGTGCCGGGGTGAGGACGGCCCTACCGCTGCGTCGGACCATGGAACTCGTGATCCCGAACGCGGGTCGTGCCGGTGGGCAGGGTGGTGAGGGCTCCGGCGTTGCGGGTCATGCCGAGCTTGCCCGCGTCGCGGAACTGCCTGGTCTCCAGGCCCATGCGTTGGGCCGACTTGCGGAGCAGACCGAGGTCGAAGGTGCCGCCGAGGCGGTCGACCAGGTGGTCGAGGCCCTTGCCGGCGGAGTTCCCGGCATCGTCCAGGGTTTCGGCGAGGGTGTCGAGCCAGGAAAGGAACTTTTTGTGGCGCTGGTTGGGCTCGTTCCACTTGTCGGCGAAGTTCTCCAGCTCGTGGGCGGGATTGCGGACCCACCACTTGTCGCCTTCCTCGGTGATGTGCCTCGGCATGCCGGCGACGGCGTTCACGGTGGCGGTGAACAGGTCGGTCTCCCCGGCGTAGGCGTGGGCAGCCAAGGTGGTGATCAGGATCGACGGCGGGCGGTCGTCGAGGTCGTCGGCGAAGTGCAGCGCGCAGTGCCACTTGATCACCTGCACCAGGCGCTGGAGCGTGGTGCGCACCGTCCAGTTGGGGACCGCGGGGACACCGGCCTCCTCGGCCTTGGCCTCCAGGGCTCGGGTCATCTCGGCGGATTGGGTGCGGAACCACTCGGCGTAGCCCTTGGGGTTGCTGTGGTGCCAGGGCCGTAGTTTCAGGTCGGTGAGCAGGATGCTGGTCGGCGGGTGCTCCGCGTCGGTCACGCAGGGCACGACGTCGAGGTGGAAGCCGTCGTAGCCCAGCGTCCAGCAGCGCCGGCTCTCGTTGATCGACAGGATGGGGATGTCGTCGCTGTCGTCGTCGAGCTTGTGCTCCTCGTAGGACTCGAGCATGTCGCCGACTTCGTTCTTGAGCTTCTCCTGGGTGGTGCTGGTCTTCTTGACCGCCTTGTGGCAGACGACGTCGATGTCGTACTCGCCGTCGTCGTTGGGAGGGCGGGTGACGGTGCCGAGGGTGAACGATCCCTGCGGGTAGACCGACCAGAGCTCACCGCCGGTGTCCAGCAGCCACGCACCGACGTCCTCGTAGCAGGTGACGGTCTTGTCCAGCAGGTCGTCGGGGATGTCCAGGTGCTCGACGGTGCCGGTGAGCAGGGTGGAGATGATGTCCTCGGGGGAGTCCGTCATGGGCGTGGTGCTCCTTGAGTGGGGATCAGGCGTTGGTGTCGGTGGTGAACAGGTAGTCGTGGGAGCCGGGGGCGCGGTCGTAGATGTGCAGGGGCGGGTGTGCGGCGCGCAGCAGGTGACGACCGATGGCGATGGCCGCCGCGGGTGGCACTGCGGGGAAGATCGGGATGGCGGGGGCGTCGGGGTGGTCGACCTCGATGGTGGACAGCAGGGTGCGCCACGCGTGGGAGAAGCGGTCCAGGGTCGCCTGGGTGTCGATCAGTTCCGGAGTCGGCAGCGCCGAGCTGGGGCGCAGCTCGTAGACGGTGTGCGAGTCGAGCACGTCGGGCGGGAGGCGGTTGATGTCGACGCTTCCCGAGATCGAGAACATCACCGCCACCCGTGTGGGGTCGCTGCCGCCCCGACGCAGCTCCGCGGTGAAGTGCACCGGCGTGCCGACCTCGTCCCACCCCCACACCCTGGGGCCCTCACGGCGCTTGGGGTAAATGTCGACCTGCAGCATCTTGTCCAGATAAGTGCCCAGCAGCACCAGGACCGGGATACGGGCCAGGGCGAAGACCGAGACGTGGTTGACCACCTCCTTGCGCACCTGCGTGAGCAGGTGCGCCAAGCGGTCCTCCAGGTGGCTGCGGGCGGCCGCCCAGTACGTCGGGCTGTTGGTCTGCTCGCCGGGGAGTGCCCGCAGGTCGATCTCGAACTCGTCGGCGCCGCGCAGGACCCAGTCGGGGAATCGGCTGCGGGCCAGCAGCGCGGTGGTCACGCTGGCGGTGTTGAGCTCGACCGGCCTGCCGTGGATGTTGCCGACCACCCGCAGCACCGTGGTGCGGTTG